>JAMOAF010000379.1 GCA_023621895.1 Planctomycetota bacterium | reverse complement strand
CGCCTCGTCGCTCACCGATCGACCACCCCGACGGCAAAATCGGCCCCGCTGCGATCGGACTTTCGTGCCCCATCGCTCAACTTCGGGGCCGGGCCTTTTCCAGCGCGCTGAGAACCATGTCCGGCGTGTACCCGTCGCGGAAGACGATCGGATTGTTCGGATCGTCGGGGGAGAAGACGGCCAGGATCGGCACCTGCTTGCTCCCGAGCACGCCGAGGAACTCCTTGACTTCGGGCGGCTGGTGGGTGTAGTCGGCCTTCAGGAGGATCGCGCCTTCGCGGTGGAACGCATCCCTCACGCTCGGCGATTCCAGCACGCCGGCCTCCAGCGTCTTGCACGTCAGGCACCAGTCAGCCGTGAAGTCCACCACGACCGGGCGCGGCTCGGTGGGAACCGGAACCGCGCCAGCCGCGGGCGCGTCGCCGACCCGGGCGGCAAACCGCTCGCGCATTTCATCATAGAGGCCGTGGAAAGCCAGGCGGCCGAGCGGCATCTTGTCCAACCCCGGAAACAGCAACAGCCAGGCCAGCCCAACCAGGGCGCAGGTCTCGACCCAGGCCCACCACTTCTCCGCCGAAGGGGCCGTGATCGGGGTGCGGTTGAACCACCAGAGACCCGCCCAGATCGCGAACAGCAGGCCGATCGTCGGAACCACGTAGGGCCAGTCGAGAAAACTCAGCAGGAAGACGACCGTGCCCAAGAGGAAGAACCCCATCACCTGCTTGAATGTTTCCATCCACGCGCCGGGTTTCGGCAGAAACTTGATCAAGCCCGGCGCCGCGCCGATCAGCAGGTAAGGGCTCGACATTCCCAGCCCGATCGCAAAGAACACGGTGAAGATGATCGCCGGCGGCTGCGCGACGGCCCAGGTCAGCGCCGTTGCCATGAACGGACCCGTGCAGGGAGTGGCGAGAACCGTCGTAATGATCCCCTTCAGAAAGGCGGCGGAAAGCCCCTCCTGCTGCTGAATCTGGACCGCCTTGCCGGCGCCGACAAACCCGGGGATGGGGATTTCCCAGACGCCAAGAAAGCTCAACCCCATCGCGAAGACGATCGCGGCCAGCACGACGTTGAAGGCCGCGTAGGTGAACAGTTGCCCCCATCCCAGCCCAAGCCCGGCCGCCAGCGCCGCCAGCACCATGAAGACCGAGATGATCCCCGCCGAATAAACCACGTTCAAGGCCAGGGCGCGGCCGCGGCTCTCACCCGCCTGGGTGACGAAGGAAAGGACCTTCAGCCCGATCACCGGCAGGACGCAAGGCATCAGGTTCAGGATCAACCCGCCGACCAGCGCCCCCAAGAGAATCCAGACAAGCGATTTGTCGGAGTGCTGCTTCTTGACGTTTTCCGAGACGAGCGCCGGATTGAAGGCAACGCCTTTCGTGCCGACCACCCGGGCGAAATCCTCCATGTTGGTGTATGCATACCACTTGAGCTTTTCCCCGGCCGCGCGCGTGCCGGGCGAGTCGGTCGCAACCGCCTCGCCCGAGTCCGGCTCGGCCACCGGCGGAAACGGCGTCGGCGGCGCCACCCGCGGCGCGGACTCCGCTGCGCCGGGGGGCGGCGCGAGGAGATTCCGCGAGGCCGCCGGCGCCGAGGCCAGCGGCACATCGACGCCCGGCCCAAGCCGGGCCGTGAAACGAAATTCCTCCGGCGGCAAGCATGAGTTCTCGGAGCAGGCCTGGGCGTAGACCGCGCCGCTGATCGCGAGCTTGGGCAAGTCCGCGCCCGCGGCAAACCGGATGGGCGCGTACCAGACGACCGTCCCGTCATGCGACTCGACGTTGATGTTGCCGAAGACCGCCTCGACCTTGACTTGCGGCGATGGATGGGCCTGAAAACTGTCCAGGACCTCGAAGGCGCTGGACTTGTCGAGCCTGATTTGCGTTGGAATCGGCCCCTTGCCCTTCTGGGTGATCGAATAGATGTGCCAGCCGGGCTCCATGGTGGCCGTGACGAACAGCCGGGCTTGATTGCCGTCTTGCGGCGCGGTGAACTCGGCCGACACCCGAACCCTAGGCTCCGCGTCGTCCCCAAATCCGAACTGGGCAGACGCGGGACGGACCGCCAGCGCCACAAGGGCGGCCACGAACAGTCGAGTCAGAATTCCACTGGGATTCAAATTGCGCATGCTTCTCGTTCCTTGAAACAGACTTGCTCCCAACGGTTCGATGCGCAGCGTGCGGACACAGTTACAGAACCAGGCCCCTCCGGTTGGGGATTCCAAATTGTAGCGTCTCGAGCCGCGCCATCAAGCCGTCCATACGTCGCAGGACCACGCCGGGTTCCTCGAAAACACAACCATCCAGGATTGTCCAGCTTGCCCAGTTGAGCGCGCCGAGCAGAAGACCGCTCTTATCAAACGCGTTGACCAGCGCCCGCTCGGCTTCAGAAACCGGCCGCACGGCTTCGTAGGCGGACATGCCGGCCTCCCAAAGCGAGCGGTTGCTTCCCGCGAGGCTGCTGAGAAGTCGGGCCAGGTCGCATGAGACATTATCCCATCGCATCGAACCGAAATCGACCAACCCGCTCACACGGTCGCCTTCGTAGAGGACATGGTCGTGCCAGACGTCGCCGACGCATGGTTGCAGCGGCACTCGATGGCGTTGGACGGAAGCGAGTTGGTCGTAGATCGCCGGCGCCGCCCGCGGCAACAGCTCGAGCACACGCTCAGCGCGGCGGGCCATTTCGGGCCAGGCGACCGGCCGGGCCAGCGCCTCGTCCAGATGCCGCGCCCGCACGGAAAGCCACTCCCGCAGGATCACCAGCCGATGCGCGATCCCCGGCGAGGGGCCCTCGCCGGGCGTCGTGCCAGCGCTGGCGGACGGCCCTGGCCAAGAGAGATCTTCAACCGCCCGATGAAATTCGGCCAGGCACGCCGCCGCCGCCTTCAGGCGCGGCTCGGTCGGCGAGGCGGCGAAATCGGCCTTGCCGGGCATCCACGCGGAAAGCTCCCACAGGTGGCCGCCGAGCGAAACGTACGTCTGGCCTTGGCCGGTTTCCAGCGGAACGGGAGCCAGGCAAAAGCCTCGCTCGCGCCCGCGCCGCAGCACCGCGTGAATGAAGCGCAGTTCGGCCGGCCCGGGATAGTCCGCCGGCCAGCGGCGGAGACAAAACGGCCCCGCTTCCGTCTCCACCCGCCAGAACCGCGCGCCGCTGAAGCCGCCGGCCCCGCCAAGGGCCAGGATGTTCGTTGGACGGACCACCGCCGAATACGTCGCAAGCACGGCAAGATGATCGGGACATCCAGCCATCAGACTTCAATACGCCGGCCGTCGCGGGCGGACCGGCGCAGGGCCTCCATCAAGCGCTGCACGCGGATGCCTTGGCGAAGATCGGGCTGGGCCGGGCAGCCGCTGGCCACCGCATGGAGAAAATTCGCCAGGCACGCGACATGGCCGCGGAGCCAGCCAGTGGCCGCCTTGTGACTTGGAAAAGAGGTCGCCGGAGCGTCGTAACGCTGGCCGGCGTCGATCCGGGTCCACCCGCGCGATCCCGCCGGCGGATAGGCGGCCCGCGCGTCGTAGAATTCCAGATGATGGGGGTCCATCAGGTTGAACCGCAGGGCGCCGCGCGTGCCGTGAATCTCCAGCCGCAGCTCGTCTTCCGTCCCCGTGGCGATCTTCGACGCTTCGAGAATCCCGACCCCGCCCGATTTCAACCGGGCAATCGCCAGCACGCAGTCCTCCGCATCGACCTTCCCCCTGGCATTCGCGCCGCCCGGCAAGGGCCGCTCCGAAAAAGCGATCTGGGTAGCGGCTTGAAACGATTCGAACGGGCCGATCAGCCAATCGATCGCATCGAGCACGTGGGAGCCAATGTCGGCAATCGCCCCACCGCCGGCGGCCGCCGTGAGTTTCCACCGCAGCGGTGCATCGGGATCGGAGCTGCCGCTTTGCAGGTAGGCGGCGCGGAACTGGAGCACCTGGCCAAGGGCCCCTTGTTCAACCAGCCGCCGGGCGTGGATCGTTGCCGGGAAGAATCGGTTGTGAAAGGTCATCTGGGCGATTCCCCGGTAGCCGGCCAGCGCGGCCTCGACCTGGTCGGCCTCCTCGCCCGAGGCCACGAGGGGCTTGTCGCAGAAGATGTGCTTCTGGTGGCGGATCGCCGAGAGCAAGGCGTCCTTGTGCGCGCTGTTGGGCGTGCAAATGTGGACGATGTCGATCGCGGGATTCTCGGTCACCTCCCGGTAGTCCGTCGCGGCCGACGACGCGCCCAAGACGCGCCGCGCTTTCTCGGCGGTCTCCGGCCGCGAGGTGACCACGTGGCTGATCTGCGCCTCAAGCGGCACGGGATCGTAGAACAGAGGCAGGTTGCGGTAGCCGTAGGCATGTACCTTGCCGATGAATCCAAAGCCGATGATTCCGATGCGGTACGTGTTCACGGAGGATGAAGGAGAAATGACGAATGTGGAAAGTCAAATGTCGAGAGAATGACGAATGACGAAGGTCAAACGGCAAAGGTTGAACGGCGAACGTCGAAGGTCATGGCATGGCGATCGACTCGCCGCCGGCGATCGAGCCCATTGCGCCCCAGACGCCGTAAGGGCTGTGGCCCGAGCCCGTGGGAGGCAAGCCCAGGTTGCCGGTGTCGATCGTCTCGGCAATGAACCTGACGGAGCCGTCTCCCAACAATACATTGACGCCGCCGGGATGGCGGCTGGAGGGAGGCAGCAGTCCGTCGTTGTTGTCCGCGCTCGGATCGTTGCCCGCCGAGCAGGAGGGCGAGTTTGGCGGGAGAACGGTCGTAAAACCGGTGCGCTCCGCCTGGCCGTCGGTGTAGCAGTGCCCCCACATCCCTTTGACAACCACGCCCTGCCGATAATACCTGCCGTCGGTAGCCAGCAGGCAGAGATTCGGCTGCATGGAGACACCGGCAATTCCGTTGGCGATTCCCAGAACGACTTCAATTTCACGGGATAGCGCGGCGCGGGGCTGGATTGCGC
>JAMOAF010000856.1 GCA_023621895.1 Planctomycetota bacterium | reverse complement strand
AGTTGTAACGAATCCGGTTGCCGCGGTAGGCCGGGTTGCCGTAGATGTCGATCCCCGCCTGGTCGTCCGACTCGTAGACGACGCTGTGAATCTCGTTGAAGGCGATTTCGTGCTCGTAGCCCTCGACGCGGAGGGCGTGATGCGGCGAATCGTGGAGCAGATTGTGGGTGATCCGGTTGCCCACGCCATCCAGGAGCACGGCCGGCGCGTAGACGCGGTCGATGCGGGTGAAATCGTGGATGTGGCAGTTCTCGATGAAATGCCCGCCGGCGGTGAGCGTGGCCCGGTCGCCGCCCGAGGCCCGGATGCCGCCGGCGCCGAGCGTGTGGATGTCGCAGCCGAAAACGCCGTGCCCCCTGCCGCCGCTGACGATCACGCCGTTGCCGCCGAGCCGGCTGACGGTGCAGCCGGCGAGCAGGTTTTTCTCTCCGCCTTCGATCACGATTCCGTCGGCGCGGCCGAGTTCGAACGCCAGGCCGCGGAACGTCACGTGTTCCACCCCGCGGAGGATCGCGAAAGGCTCGGAGAGGACCGGAATCTCAACGATCGCGCCGGCGAGCGATTTGGGCGGAAACAGGTAGAGCTTTCCGCTGCTCCGATCCAAGTACCATTCGCCCGGCTGGTCGAGCTCCTCCAGGACGTTGAAAAAGTAGTAGGGCTGGCCTTGGCGGTAACCGTAGGCCGTGCTGCCGGTCGTCGTCACCTGCCGAGCAGCCGCGTCGATCTTCGCGACCTGGACGCTGCGCCCCGCCCAGAGGTGGACCCAGTAGCCGAACATCCAGATATCTTCGGGCGACTGCCACTCGAGCGGGCGATCTTCGGCGAACTCGAACGTGCCGGCCCGGTTCGCCTGCTCGGTGCCGTCGCGGCCGGCGTGGACCGAGCCGGTGGTGAGAAATCCGTGGTTCGGCCACCGCGCCAGTTCCATCGGCCGGCCGTCCACGTAGAGGTCGACCCAGGGATTGGTCGGGTCGCCCGACAAACCGTAGCCGCGGGGATCGACCCCAAGCGCCTTCAGATCGCACTCGAGAACCTGCCGGCGAGCCGCTTCGGGAAGCCTGCGGGCGATCGCCGGATCAGTGATCGGCCCAAACTTTTCGAGACCCAGTCCACCCGAAAACACGGGCCGCTCGCCCGGATAGGCCTGGTAGAAAACCGGCGCCTCGGGCGTCCCGCTATCGGCTTGGGTCAATACGAAGGTGCTTCGCAGCGGATAGGCGCCGCCGCGGATCATCACGGCGGCCCCGCCCGGCGGCAGGCCGCCCTGCCGCTTTCGCTCCGCGACGGCCGCTCGGGCGCGCGACAAGGTGGCAAACGGCTTCGACTCGGTCCCCTCGCTGGCGTCGTTGCCATCGGCCGCCACGTGGAACACCACGCCCGGCTTCGGTGGGGCCGGTAGCCTGATCCGTGTTGCCCCTGGATCTCGGCTGGGGAGGCCGGCGGCCAATCGCCGCATTTCCTCCGCCCGCTCGGCCGCTTCCTGCCGGTGGTGTGGTAGTGCGATTTTGTCTTGGGACGCCTCGAGAAAAGCCGCCGCTGCCTGGTTGAAGTCTCCCTCGCGCTGGAAGGCATGGCCAACATAGAGTGAAGCCAGGCTCCGTACCGCGCGGGGCGCATCGGAGGCGGCCGCCAACCGCTGGTAAAGGCCGCGGGCCCCGGCGTAGTCCTTCGTGGCCAGGTGCGCATGGGCCACCTGGAGCCGGACGTTCCAGGTTTCCAATTCCGAAAGCGTGCCACCCTCGATTACGTCCGCGTACTGTTTGATAGCGCCGCTGATGTCACCCTCGATGAGCAGGCGCTCCGCCAGGGCCTGCCGCACGGCCGCTCGCTCCGCGGCAGTCAGTTCAGGCAGCGCAAGCAGACGCCGAGAGACGGCCGCGGACGCAGCCGCGCGGACCACGCCCCGATCTTCCGCGATGCACAGCCGCAGGGCGGTTTCTCGCAGGCCGTCGGGCGCTTGCGGATTCTCGAACAGCCCGGCACACAGCGCGGCCGTTTCGATCCGCCGGCCCTGGCGCCAGAGAGCGTGGGCCTGCGCAATCGCCGCCACGGCACGGCAGCCGGGCGGCAAGGCCACGTCGCTGGCAAACGCCGTGTATTGCCGTTCGGCCGCGGCCCAGTCGGCTTGCAGCGCGGCACTGGCCGCCAAGGCGAAGCCCCGGTCGGCCGCCTCCGGCAGATCGAGACCTGACTGGGCATGGCGCAGGACCGCTTCCGGCGGCAGGGCGCGATCGAAGACGGCCAACTCATCGACGTCCATTTTGAGCGATCCGACCCCCGCGCCGCCGAATCCGACGACGAGCGCCTTCGCGGGAGTGAACTGGCCGGTGTACTCAGCGGAGGCGACTGGCAGACCGTTCCAGTAGATCGCCATCACGCGGCCATCCCACGTAGCGGCCAGGTGGTGCCAAACCCCGTCAGGAAGGCCGAACGCCCATTGCGCCGAGACCGAGTTGGCCGGCTGGGGGCGGCCGATCTCGAAGCGGACCTCCTTGCCTGGATAGCCGGTCGAGAGCCGCATGCCCTCCCAGTAACCGTTGCCCAGACAGAGGATCATTCCGTTGGTCTGCCCATTGCCAAGCTGCGCGCCCTGGCCGTGTTTGCGGAGCCAGATCTCGACCGTCAGCGCCCGACCCGGCGCCTCGAACGGCGCGCCTTCAAACCGTCCGTTGTCGAGCCGGACGGCCTTCCGCCCCGGCGCGCGGCCCTCGACCACGGCGAGCGGATCGCTGCCGCTGTAGCGGAGCGGCGATTTCTCTCGCCCGAGGCTCTCGGCCGCCGGCGACTCGAGCGAGACCGACTCGAACGTGTAGTAGCGGACGAGGCTCGGGGCGTTCTGCATTGCGGCTTGAAAACGCACCGCCTGGTCGCCGGATGCAGCCGGTTGGCCAAGGCAAGCAGTAGTGCCGAGGCCGGCCAACGCGGCCGCCAGAAGGCAACTCCAACGCAGTGTTTTTCCGGTCATAACCACTTCACCTCCGAATAATCGTTGAGGGGGACAGTCCTGGGGCTGCAAAAAACCCAACGATCAGCAATCCGTTGCGCTTGCTGGCCTTGCTCGGGCGTTTTTGGTCAGGGGACACCGCTGGCTGCGGCCTTGGGGCGGATGTTTGCAGCGGGGCCTTCGGCGTAAACAGAGAACAATCGCGGTTCTGGAACGAGACCGGCAACCGGTCCGCCCTCCGGTTCTCACCGCCCCAGGACTGTCCCAATTTTCGCTTGGCGAACCTGGGCCAGTATCGAGGCGGGAACGATCACCTTCCGATGGCATAAAGCCGCTCCATGCTGGCCGCGTAGAGCACGCCGCCGGCGGCCGTAGCCGTGCCGTGAACCGGCCCGTCCAACCGGACGGAACCGATCACGCGATTCTCCCTGCCCGCGGCAAGGACCCAGAAGTCGCCCCGCCGCGTTCCCACGTAGACCTTGCCGTCGGCCGCCAGGGTCGATGCCCAGATATCGCCGCCGGCCTGGTGAACCCAGCAGGCCTTGCCGGTCGCGGCATCGACGCAGTGGACCGCGCCGCCGCAGTCGGCCACGTAGACGAGCCCCTCGCTGATCGAGGGCGTCGAGCAGCAGTGAGGGCCGAGCGGGTACGACCAGAGGAGGTTCGTGGCGGTGATGTCGCCCTCGCCGCGTGCGTCGATGCACTTCAGCCAGGACTCGTGCTTGCCCCACCAGATGTCGCCGCCCACGGTCACGTAGAGGCGCCCCTCGTGAAACACCGGCATGCTCTTGATGTTGCTGGGGCTTTCGCGGCGGTTGCGGATGTACTGGTGCACGTTCTCCTTGGGCGCCGCCGGGTCGCAATCGAACCGCCAGACGAGGTTCAGCTTGTTGACCGCGCCACCTGACGATCTGGTTGGACCCTGCCCCGGAACAATCGCATCGAAGGCATACACCACGCCGTCGCCGCCGCAGAAGAAGACCAGCCGGCGCCCGGCCACGACGCCCAAGGCGGGCGACGACCAGGTGCTGTGGAAAATCCGCTGGCCGATCCCCACGCCATCGACGGCCGCCAGCCGGCCGGTGGCCTTCTCAACCGCCACGAGGCTCGGGGCCTCCGGCTTGTCGACCCGGTCGTGCTTGCCCGTCAGACCGTTGCTGGTGTTGACGTAGAGATAGTCGCCGTCGAGGAGGATCGAGGAGTGGGCCGAATCGTGGGGCCGCACGCCGGCGGCGGAGCGCAAGTCCAAGAGCCAGAGGATGTCTGCATCGAGCGGGCCGGTTTCCATCGCCGGCTGATCGCCGGGCGCCATGTGGAGGCCTTCCTCCTGAAACGGCCCGTCGTTGCCGTCGGCCATTCCGTCGAGGTCGAGGCAGACCACTTCGTCGCGGTTGGTCACCGTGTAGACGCGGTCTCCTTCGACGGTAGCCGGCGAGCAGATGCCCGCGCGAGGCCAATCGAGATAGATGTCGCCCTCCAGTTTGGGCACGACGAGTTGCCAGGCCAGGCTGCCGTCGGCCTGGTTGAAGCACATCATCACGCCGCGGTCGCCCTGGTGGCGCGGATCGCGCGGAGCGTCGTTGTTGGTGCCAATCAGGACCTTTCCGCCGGAGATCACCGGCGTCGAGTAGGTCTGCGACCCGAGGGGGACCGACCACTTGATGTTCAGGCCGCTGGACGGATCGAAACGGTCCGCCAGACCGGTCTCCGGAGAAACCATGTTCCGCGAGAACCGCTCACCCCATTGAGGCTGGTCGCCGGCTGGAGAACCGGGCGGCGGCAACCAGGCGAGAATCGCGGCCGCGAAGAGACACGCGAGCGATCGATTAGCCATAAGTTCAATCCCTTTGCGTTCGGCGATGGTTCGGTCCCTCCGATCTTAAACGGTCCCGGGCCGGTTGTCATCTCACCGTTAGTCGCCGCGCTTACGCCACTGTCCATCCGGCTCCACCTCGCTCCAAACCGATCGCCGCATGGGCCGGCCAGCCGGGCCCCCCGAATGGCGACGCCCGGTGATTCTCGTGGCGACTCTGGTTGCCCGCGAGGGGCCGTTGTCTGCCGAGTTTAGGCAGGTTATACCAATGGGGCCGGCTTGACGTTGTGGATTTGCCGACGCGGCGTGGCCGGTCGCCGCGTTGGCCAAAGACTTCCATGCCCCGAGGTTCTCACCATGACTCGACTTGTTTCCTATCGCATTGCCTTAGCCTCGCTTGGGCTGGCCTTGTTGTTTTGTGGCCAGGCCAGCGCGCAAGCAGTCGCCGAGAAGCCCAAGAGACCCGATGTCATTTTCGTGCCCACGCCGGATGACGTCGTGGCCAAAATGCTGGAAATGGCCGACGTGAAGAAGACGGACGTGCTCTACGACCTTGGCTGCGGCGACGGCCGCATCGTGGTCGCGGCGGCCAAAAAGGTCGGCTGCAAGGCCAAGGGGTTCGACGTGGACCCCCAGCGAATCAAGGAATCGCTGGAAAACGTCAAGAAGAACAAGGTCGGAAACCTCGTCAAGATCGAGCAGAAAGACATCTTTACGCTCGACCTGAGCCCTGCCAATGTCGTCACGCTTTATCTGCTTCCCAGCCTGAATGTGAAGCTCATCCCTCAGCTCGAGAAACTCAAGCCGGGCTCGCGGATCGTCTCGCACGATTTCGACATGAGAGGCGTCATACCGGATAGGGAAGAGAAGTTCAAGGACAAGGACGGCAACTCGCACACTGTCTATTTGTGGACGACGCCGCTGAAGAAGGAGTCGTCGGCGGAACCCGGCAGGAGCGGAACGTAGACCGGCGCTGACTGGCGACGGCTGCGCCCCTTCGCCTCGTTCCCACCGCACACCTCGTTCCCACCGCACACCTCGTTCCCACCGCACAACTGGTTCCCACCGCACAACTGGTTCCCAAGCTCCAGCTTGGGAACCAGGGTAAGAGCCAACGCTTGGAGGGCAGGAAGGCTCCCAAGCTGGAGCTTGGGAGCCAGGGTAAAGCTGGAGCTTGGGAGCCAGGGTAAGG
>JAMOAF010000408.1 GCA_023621895.1 Planctomycetota bacterium | reverse complement strand
GCTCCTCGTGTTTCCAGAAGTGATCCCGGCCGGCGTTGATCAGCAGCGAGGCGCCATCCGGGTACCAGGCCTCCACGCGGCAGCCTTCGCTGTGGAAGGTCAGTTGCCTCGGCGATCCGCCTGCTACCGCCACGACGTAGGCGTGTTGGGCGCCCTGGCGGTCGCTGGTGAAGGCGATTGCCTGGCCGTCGGGCGAAAAGACGGGGCCGGAATCGCGGCCTTCGTGCAGCGTCAAGGGCCGAGCCAGACCGCCCGCCGAATCGACGATCCAGATATCGCCCTGCCACGAAAAGGCAAGTTTCGTGCCGTCGGGTGAGAGGGCGGGCGACGAGGCCAGGCGAACCTTCTCCTCGGCCGAAAAGCTGCTCGCGCAAGCGGCGACCCAAAGAATCAGGGCCGCAACAGTCCCGTTGCCTCTACGCATTACGTTGCCTCGCTAAACGACTCGCCAGGGCGCAAGGATTAATCGGTTGTTTTCGTCGACCTTTATTTATCCTAGTTGGCGGGGCCGACGGCCGCAAATCCGGCGACATGCGCGACGTTCCGGGCGGAGCCCGGCCGCGGGCAGCCTAGCGCCACAATGCCTTCAAGACATCGACGGACCATTCGACAAGTTTTTCGCCGCCTTCCGGACCCACTTCCCGGCTTCCGCTCGTCGCGCCGTAGCCGCCGCTCTCGATTGCACGGGCTGAAGGGAGGTACGATCCGGGACCGGCCAGTTGAACGACAAAAGTCTGGATCGCCGGGCTTCGCCCCTTGATTTGAATCCCGTAGTCCAGGAATAGTTCGAAAGGGTTGGTTACCACTGCGACGTCTCCGAGCCGCAGCGCGTGCACCTCGACCGCCAGATTCGGATTGTCCGCTTGCGGCTCAAGGCGGGGTAATTCCAGGATTTCGACACGGTGCGCAAAGACGGGATGCCACTGGATTTCGGATCGGATCAGCGGCAGCACCTTGTCCGCGGCGTCGGCGATTCGCACGGCGATCTCCTGCCGACCCGTGCGGCCCGCCAGCCGCGCCATCCGGCGCTCCGCCGCCGCCCCGAACGGCTGGTCGTCGTCTTGGTCGCCGGCCGCGCTGACTTGCGGCAGCACGAACAGGCCATCGCCGAACCGGCGGCGCAGCTCCGCCCGGGTCTCGTGCCAAAAATCCGCGCTGACCCGGCGTCCGGAAGTCTCGGCCTGAGCGGTGCAGGCGAGATTGACGACCAAACCCGAGATGGCGCCATTCGGCAGGTATGTCGCCAGGAATTGCACCGAATGGTCTTCGTAGCCCTGGATATGGCTGAAGTCGGGCGTATCGGTTCGGCCATACATCGTGCCTTTGCCGTCGCGGTCGACGGTCAGGCGGTTATGCCCGACGACGGCATGTCCCAAACCGAAGGCAATGCCGCCCGCGGCGCGGCCGGTCCAGGCTGTTTTCACTGCGTCGGCGATTCGCCTGGAGGCAAGGTCCACGTACTCGCGGCCAGTCATCGGCTGCATGGCCTCCCGCGCGCGCCGGAATGCTTCGTCGTTATGCTTACGCCAGATATAGGGTTCATCGGTCTGCACGTAATCCGGCTGGTATCGAGGGCGTGTGTAGTGAAAGGGCGCCGTATGGGTATGCGTGGCGAAGAAGAACACGGATTCGGGCGGCAATTCCGGCAGTTCCTCTCGCAGATGCTCCCTGACCCCGTCGCGGATGCATTCCGAAGCCGACAGCAGATCGAGACTGACCAAGACCGCGGTCCCCGGCTGGCCGGGCGCTACGGACTCCAGCGCCAGGACGGTGGCCTTGAGCGGGTCCTTGACCGCGTCGGTGATCCGCACCGCGCTTCCCAGCCCGGTCAGTTGAACCGGCTTGTCCGGCGTGATGTCGGCTTCCGCCCAACCGATCCTGAGAGTATGGGCCGAAAGTTTCTCATCCTCCGCCTTAGGCTGCGCAGTCAGGGCCGCCGGAGTCACGGCAAGCCATCCAATGATCAAGGCGGCGCTCCACATGCCGCCGATGCTGCATCTGTTGACACTGCGTGGGACTGAGAATTCGTGGGCAACTGTTCGCAATCGCTCGTGAGTCTTCATTGCGGACCTCTTCAATTGAATCAAACCCGTTTTCTGTAGTCATTCACGGGGCAGACTGGCCGGCGGTTTTCTCCGCCGCGTGCCGGGGAGACCACCCCATTGTACCGGCCTCAGACGCTGATCATACGGGCAACCCACCTCTTGCGCTATGAAAACCGGGACAGTGCCCCGCTGCACGCCCGGCGCCCGGCCCGAGCTTCATCCCTCGGTGGGCGTCAATGCAGTCCGATCCGTGAGATATCGCCTTGCCGCGCGCCTTTGGCTGCTTCGTCAAACCGCAACGGCTCGCCGTGTCGACGGAGGATGATCTCTTGGCCCTGGGCCAGATCGGCAACGAGGTCGAGGCCGTCGCGGCGGACGGCCGGGCCGGAGACCAGGTAGGGGTCATCGCCAAACGGGTCGCGGAGTCGGAGCTGCCGCTCGACTCCGGCGACGACGCGGACCCAGGTAGTGCGCCCGTCGCGGCGAACCGCGGAAACGCGAAACGCGCCCTCGGCCAGGAGGTCGCGGAAAGCGCTGGAGGGCCAGTGCCGGGGCACGGCGGGGAAGATGCGGAGCGTGTCGCGCCAGCCTTGGACGAGCATGTCGCTCACGCCGGCCGCGGCGCCGCAGTTGGCCTCCATCGTGAAGGCCAGGCTCGAACCCTGGAAACAGGTCGCGCCCGTCCTGCGGAAATCGCGGTTGAAGTGCAGCCCGTTGGGGCCCAGCCAGTATTCGCTCAGGCGCAGCAGGCAATCGTAGGCGACCTCGCCGCGGCCGGCGACGGCGCCGAAGCTGGCCATCTGCCCGTAGGTGTGTCCGGCCCAGCGATATTGGCCCAGCGCGAAGTACTGCTCCAGGCTGGCGTCGATCGTCGCCCGGGCGGCGGCGCCGTCCTCGACGGTGATGTCCATCGCCGGATGGATGGCCATCAGGTGCGAGGGATGGCGATGCGACTGGTCGAGCGGCTTGTCCGCCCACAGGCAGAGTTCCTTCCTGGCGGTCAGGTGATAAGGAACCAACTGTGCTCGAACTTCCTTGGCCGAGGCCGTCAGCTCGCTCTTGCCGAGGGCCTCCTCCATCTCCACGATCCACTCGCACGTGCGGCGAATCAGGGCGATGTCGATGTTGGGATCTTTGCACCAAGCCTGGGGCGCGTTTTCGCAGTATTCGGGACTGCTGGAAATCGGGATATGGAGGCGTCCGTCGGCCTCCTTTCTGAGGTTCGCCCGGTAAAACTTGAAGACCTCGGCCAGTACCGGGTATCCGGTCTCGGCCAACCACGGGCGATCGAAGCTATAGCGCCATCGCATCCAGACCAGCGAGCCGAGCCAGCCGGAGCTGCTCCAGGCGTATTGCACCGTGTGCCAGCCGGGCACGACCGTGTAGCCCGGCAGCGTCGCGCAGACCCAGAACGTGCCCTCCGTGCCGAAGAACCGGCGCGTGAACTGTTGGGCCGCCGGGATCGAATCCTTCATCAGGTCGCACCAACTGTCCAGCAGGTCGAGATGCCCGCCGGAGCACGCCGGCCAGAAAGTCTCCTGGACGTTCATATCCCCGTGGTAATCGCCGCGCCAGGGCGGCATCACGCCGTCCATCGGCCACAGGCCCTGAAGCCCCGGCGGCAGCGAGCCGCGCCGCGCGGACGAAGCGAGCAGGTACTGGCCGTAGTACCAGAGGAACTCGATCCGCGGCTCGGGCAGATAAACCGCCGCGCTCGACCAGAACCCAGCCCACGCCCGGACGTGCTCGGCGTGCAATGCGTCGAAGCCTTGGGCGGCGGCCCGGTCGCGGGTGGCCCGGGCTTTCGCCACCGCCTCGGCGGCCGACGCGGCCGACTCGATGGCCAGGAAGTAATCGGGGCCCGCCGCGTTCCAGGCCGCCGCATAGGCCGGGCCGCCGGGAATGCTTTGCAGCAGCACCCGCAGCGGGCCGTCGGTTTGCAATTGCGGCCGGGGATGATCGAGCCTGGCCAGCGTGGCGTTCATCTCGGCCAGCGGAATCAGGCGCAGTTCCGCATCGGGGGGCGCTTGCGCCACCCGCAGACAGAAAACGTTCTGTTCACGGTGGACGAAGGCTTGCACCCGGTGCCGCGCGGACTCGGTCTCGATTGTGCCTGCCACCGAGGCGGTGCCCAGGTCCAGGCTGCATTCGTAGCGGCCGGGTGTTCCCAGCCTTAACTCGGCCCGGCCGATGCTGATCTTCGTGGGTCCGACGGGATTGTCGCGGCCTTGGCGTTTTTCAAAGATTTCGTCCACCTCCGCAAACCGTTTCTCTTCCACCAGGCGTACGAGCGACGCATAGTTGCACTGCGGCTGCGAAAGGTAGTCGGTGTTTGCGCGGAGATCCCAGAGGTCGGCCTTGTCGAGCGTGAATGCCAACGGTTCGCCGCCGCCCCACATCATCACGCCTACCTGGCCGTTGCCCAACGGGAAACCGTCCTCCCACCGCAATGGCGGCCGCTTGTGGACAATCCGCTGCTCGGCAACCGGATCATCGCCCCGGGCGGACGCGCTGCGACTCCATCCCGGGAACCAACCTGGCAAGAGACCGAACAAGAAGACGGCCAAGACCATGAATCGGCAGCGCAGTGCCATGGGAACCTCCTGGCGTCAGCCAGCGGCAAGAGCTTTTCGTGGAAAACACGCGAGCCCGCCTGCTCCGTTTCGAGTAATACGGACCGACATGAAACCGGTCCCTCCGCGGCTCCGACAAAAGCACGGAATGGACTCGTTTATAGGGAGAAGCAAACACTCATCTGTCATCTCCTGCTCGGCGTTTGTCACCGATTACCCTTTGCCCCCGCGAACAATCAGCGCTCCTCCGACACGGCCAAGGCAGCCGAGGGCGGCGACCGATTGCCCCAAGCGTCCACGGCGCGAACGCGGTAGTAGACGGTCCGGCCGGCTTCGACGGCATCGTGGAACTGGGGCCCGGTTGGGCTGCCCAAGAGCGTCTCCGCTTCGGCCGCGAATGACTCCGTGTCCGAGCGGTAGACGTTGTAGTGCGACACGCCCTGCGGCGCGCCTACGGGGTTCCACACCAGCCTCACGCGCGGCCGCTGCTCCTTGGATAACCCGGACGCCGCCTGATCGTCCTCTGGAGTGAGCAGCGCGCGGCGGAGCCCATCCGGAACCGCCGCCAGCTCCTCCGGCGCCTGGCCCCGGCCGCGCGGCACAAAGGCCGGGTCGTTGGTAACGCAAATATTGTCGATCGCAATTCCGGAGTCTTGCGTGGCAGCCTCCAGTTCGACGACGCCCGCGGCCAGCTCAACGGCGCCCCCATCAATCGCTACCCACCGCCAGGAAAAACCTTCGACCGGAATGGTCCCCGCCTTCTTCCCGCCGATCCGGATCGCAAGCGTGCCGCGCGCTGCCTCACCCGCCGGGGGCCAACCGGTCGTGTAGCTGGCACGTTCCATCACCGACATCCCGCGGACCCTGGCCAGAATCCGGACCGGTCCCGCTTCCGGGATGTCAACCGGCATCGTCACCGACCCGCTCAGCCCTTCCGACAAGCGCTGCTTGTAGACCAGGTCCGGGTCGGTGATCGCGACCGCATAGCCGTCGCCAGTTCCCGCAGGCTCAAAGAACGGCACCATTGGCTTGACGATCCTTCCCGCAGCCGGCCGGTAGAAGTGTCGAAAGACGCCATTGCCACCCACGCGCGCCTCGTTCGAGAACGTCCGGCTCTCCAGTCCGGAATACTCCACCGACGTCAGAACGTAGAACCCCCGCGCGTCCGGCGGCAATTCGTGCCGCGTCCCGGTCAGCAGCCTGCCGCCGACCCGTTCATAGCCGCGCCCGCTTTCGCTGGAGCGGTACAGCCGGGACCCCTGGATTTCGGCATGGCGTCGAGGCTTCTCCCAGACCAGCGCAGTCCCCTCCTTGCGGAGGCGCAACGGGGGCTCCGGATAGCGGGCCACCGCCACGTACAGATCGCCCCATTTCCGGTCGGGGTGGTCGCCAGTCAGCATGGCCGAAAAGTAGGCCACCTTGGTGAAATCCGGGCTGAACCCCGGCGCCGGCCGGAACATCGGCTTGTGATAGGCGTCCGGATTCCAGCGGGTTTTGTAGCGGATCGCATAGTCGTGGAAATTCGTCAAGGCGAGCGTCCACATCGTCGTGTGCACCAGGTCGAGCATCACCAGCGGGGAAGCCGGTTCGGCGTGGCTCGCCACCACCGCGTAGTCCTGGTCCCGCCGGAACTCATGGGGCCAGGTAACCCGGTCGAACTTGGGAAAGGTTCCGACATAACGGACCTCGCCGGTATCGGCGCAGTTGACGCTGACCGTGCTGCCTCCGGCAAAACTGCTGTGCATTCCCAGGGAACTCATGTGGACCAGCGTGCCGTCTTCCAGCAGCAGGATTCCATCGTCGCCCGACCACGGGAACCCCGCGGCAAGATTCCACCAGTTCGCCGACGGCTGCGGCGTCATGCCGGTTTGGCTGGAGACATACTCCGTCATCGCCGCCCGGGGGTGAAACACCACTTGCAGCAATCCGCGGTCATCGCCTTCCGTCAAGGATAGGGCCCAGACTTGATACGGATTGGTGGGGTGGTCGGGGAAGTGGTCGCGGTTGATTTCGAAGAGAAAGTACCGGTTGCCCGCGCGGTCCACCGCGTCTCGCCAGTTGTCCCCGGCTTTCCCGCCGACACTCGACATGTCGGCGCAGAGTGCGTCCTCGCCGGGCTGCGAGGAGATGCTCCGCAGCGGGAACGTCTTAAACGGCTCTCCCGCAACGCTCGAGCGTCCGGCCGACCGGTTGTCTTCCGAAAACCATACGAGCGTTTCGTGCGCGATCTGGCGGATGCTCGGCCCCCGCCCCCCATACGTCGCGATCCCGGGAAAGTGGACGATCCGCCATCCTTGACGGGAGGGCAACTCGATGCGATGGCTCGCGCCCGTGACGACGTTGTGCAGTTGGATTCCCGCGGGGCTTCGCGACGTGACGATCCAATCCGCCGGATCGGCCCCCGCGGGCAGGCGTTTCTGTTCCCAGGGGAACAGCCAGACGATGCCCGTCCAGGAGTCGTTCAGATACCGCGCCGAGCCGTCCGTGCGGAGCAGCCCCCGGGGCGGCCGGCGGAACCCGATGTGCAGGTACTTGCCGTCGTGGCTGAAATTGGGGTGACCGACATACGTATGGTCGACCTTGCCCTCCTGGGTCATCAACCAGAGTTCAGTCCCCAGGAAGGCATCCTGAAAAACAACCTTCCCCGGCCGGCTCCAGGCGGGCCAGCGGTTGATCAGCTCCATCCGGTGCAAGGGGTCCACGGGCAGCGTCTCCGCCCACTGGCCGGGCAGCACCGTTTCACCGAGGCGGACGAGCTCCACGCGCTTGACGGCGAGTCTGGCCGGCAGCCGCGACGCGTTTCCTGTCGCCGGGCGCGCCAGATATCGGAATCCGATCTGCGACGCTTTGCGGGAGTTTTCACCCGAGCGGGGAATGCAGAAGGGAAGCTCCACCCACGTGTACTCGTCGGATACGGCGACGGGAAGCCGCGTGCTCTCGGCGAACAGATAGATTTGGAAGACGTTTGTCTTCGCCAGCGCGCGCAAAAGATAATGGCCGGGAGCCAGGCTGACGGTCTGTGACAGGCCTTCGGGCCAGAAGAGGTTTTCGAGCACCAACGCGCCGTCCTTGCCGTCGGCGGCGAGCTTGGCTTCCATCGGCCTCGTCCCTCCCACAAGCTGCCAACCCGGCACGGTGCCGTTGACGACCGTCATGCCGGGATTGGCCAAGAGCCTGGCGTCGGCATCTTTCGGCGCCCCTGCGGAGGTCGCGCGGCAATAGTCCAAGCCGGCGCTGGGGCCGTTGTCCTTCACGTACGACGACACGCAGTACTCGAATACCGAATGCCCGTCTTGCTGCCGCAGCGCCATTTCGGCGGCGAGATAAAGCGTTTCACCCCGAATCACGATGTTGCACGCGCCGCGGCGAGCCCTGCCATCCGGCTCAAAAACATCCAGCCTGGTGCTGGCGTGATCCGGGTCGCCGTCGATCACCGTAAACATGTAATCGACGCCGTTGTGGACGCCCTCGTGTTTTCTTCCCGTCTTCTCGTCGCCGTCGGCCTTGACATAGACGTGAAATACATTGCCGCCTTTGCGGATTGGGCGTGTAAACTCGAATTTGAACACGCCCCGATCTCTCGCCAGCGGGAAATGCCAGATCGCGCGGACCGCGTTGAGTTCGGCATGCAGGCGCTCGTGTTCTTGAGCTTTTTCGTTCTTGCCGATCAGCGTCCATCGGTAATCGTGCGCGGAATCCGTTCCCAAGAGGATTCTGAACTCGTCCGGCAGGTCATCGGCCGGCATGGTCTGCGCTGTTTCTTGCGCCGCGCCGGCGGCGCCAGGCGCCAGCAGGACCGCAACAGCGGCGAACACGACCGCCCAAACACCCTTCGATTTCGTGCGCAAAACCCCCACACATCGCGCCGTTCGGGCGGCCGTGCAAGATATCCAGCCTTTCCAGCGAATGCCGTCCATTGCTCTCTCCTATGGGTAAGTCTGGGCGTCCGAGGTTGCCGGCGCAACCCCGTGACCTGAAAAACGGCCGGGCTATCGCGCCGTTTCGCCCGCGGATGGTTCAACTTGATCGCCGAAGACGTTGCCTCCCTTGAGGGCGGCATTCCACACGCCGGCCGCCCCTTCGCCTACCGGCGTGGTGCATTGGTCGAACACGTTGTCGCGGCAGATGAAGCGCGGCGTCTTCCCGAACGGGTCCGGCTGTAGCAGCAGCGCGACCGCTCCAGGCCCGTCAAAACCCGTGAAACGGTTGGCCGTCACGCTGAACAGGCCGCGGATCGACACGGCGACATCCACCTTGGCGACTTCGCCGCGCGCCAGGAGGTTGTCGCTGAAGACCGCGGTCGGCCCGCCAAACACGTCCAGATCGACCAGCCGGTCGCAATTGTTGATCACGTTATGGTGCAGGCTCCAACTGAAACCCTGCGGTGAATAAATCGCGAACACCGCCCCTTGCTTTAGTTCGCTCTCCTGCGAGAGCCGGAACACGCCTTCGTCCGGATCGAAGGCCTCGATCTCAGGGCCGGGCGCGGCCTTTTCCCCCGGCAGCCAGGCCACCCGGCAGCCGCGATAGCCATGGGTGCGGCGGCGCGGCCAGGGCAGCGGGCCGCCGGATGTGAACGTGCGCCCGTCGATCACCGCGTCGATTCTCCCGGTCCGCTTTTCACCCACCAGGCCGACCGCGCAACCGCGGATGAGATTGTCGTGGACGACGAGATTCCGCGCCGGCTCGGCCAGCACGATGCCCTTGACGAGCGGATCGACCTCGCCGCGGACATAGACCTGGTTGTCGCTCACGATCGTATCGTCCGCGGACACGCCGATACCGACCCGGGCCCGGGAATCGCCCCGCACGCAGGTCAGATCGATGACGTTCCCGCTGATGATCGTGTTGGCCGAGGGCAAATGGCGGGCGTCGCCGGACCCGTTCGCTTCGATTGCCGAGGTGTTGAAGTTGACGAAGATATTGTCCGAGATGATCACGGGGGTGGAGCCGTGGCAGGAGCGGATGGCGCAGCCGCCGTAGACCATCTCCTGCTCGAACGTGTTGTGAGCCACGATGTGCTGGCCGGAGGGGAGAATGTCGAAGTCCGCAGCGCGGGAGCCAATGTTGCCCATCGCCACCGTGCCGGCGTTGCGGACGTAGTTGCCCACGAACTTCACAAACCGCGAGGCCCCCTCCCAGGTGCAACCGCCCACGTCCTGAATCCGGCAGTAGAGCACCGCGGTATTCTCCGCCATGTCGTTGTTGTTGAATGCGTTCCGGGCGCAGTCCGACACCGTCGAGTTGCGGTAGACGATCGACTTGGTGTACCGGGCCGACTCCGAATTGCCCGACCGGCTGCTGCTGCCGGAGTAGAAGCACTCGGCGGACATGCCGCTGGCGTGGCAGTTCTCGACGAGGAGCCGCTCCGGACTCTGGATTCCCACGGCATTGCAGTGCTTGATATAAAAGCCCCACATCTGCCGATAACCGGGTAGGGGCACCGAGCCCATCTGCTTGCGCTCGGCAAAACCGCTGAACCCGCGGAACCTCAGGTTGCGGAGCGTCACCGACGTGCCGCCCCGGACCGTGATGCACGCGCCGGCGCCGTTGCGAATGTCCAGGATCGTCCGCTCCTCGTTCTCGCCCTCCACCGTCAGCCCGTCGGCATACCTCAAGCTGAGACCTTGGGTCAGGCGATAGTGGCCGGCGGGGATGAAGACGTTGCGCGCCTCGGCCACGGCGCGATCGAAGGCGGCTTGAAGCGGGCCGCTGTCGGTATGCTGGATCGTGCACCCCTTGGCGGCGACCGGCGCGGGGTCGGCCAGCGTCGCCGTGTTACCCTCGAGCTTCAAGATCGTGCTCACGAGTTGGTCGCGCCCGCTGAAGGTGACCAGGCAGGGCGTCGTCCAATCGCGCTCACCCAGCTTGACCTCGACTCCGCCGCTGAGTTTCTGCCACCCGCCGGTGACCGGCGCCTTGCTTTCTTTCCAGGTCAGCGCCAGGTCGTCGCTCCAGCGGAAAGTGGGCGGCGTGGTGCCGGCGAAGTCCAGCATGTATACGGTCCAATTGCCGAGGCTGCCGTCGTAGCCGCGGACTTCCACCTGCCGCGCCTCCGGCGACGAGTCCCCGCCCCAGGTCTTTCCCATTTCCCAGATATGCAGATCGCACACGTGCGGGTTGCACTTGGAGACCGCCACCTGCTGCCCCACCTGGAAATCACCGGCATCCTGGAGCACAACGAGGTTCGATCCGGCGGTTGTCTCCGCCGCGGTCTCGAACTCCGAACCGCTGGCGCCGAACGCCCGCACGTCGACCGCCGTCTCCGGCCTTGCGAACCGCTCGACGCGGACATCGTCCAGGTCCGCCTTGCTGCGGTCCGGCGCCGATACGACCAACGTGACCCGGGCGATGCCTTCGGGCAACCGATAGACGCCTTCGAGCGTGGCCCAGGCGCCGCCCTGTGCCGGCGTCAACAGGCCCTCCGCAAACGCTCGGTCGGCCTTCAACCTGTTCTGGCCATCATACTCATAGACCTTCAACTCGACCGGGCCGCCCCGGTAGCGGAGTGTAACCTTGTACGTCAAGCCGGGCCGCAGTTGGGGACAATTCTGGGCCAGGTGAGCGGCCCGCTCGGCGCCGGCCGCAAGACGCAGGAATCGTTTGCCGTCGGCGGCGGCGCCCTCGACCACCTCCAATGTCCCCGGGTACGCGGTGTTCAACGTCCACGCCGCGGGCGCCTGAAGGTCGCTCTTGAGGACCCAGCTCCCAAGCTCGTTCCCCTTTGGCTGCGCGGCGAGGCGCTCGATCGCCTCGAAGCTGCCATTCTCGATCAACCCTTTCTCTTCATCAGGTTTCTCTTCGCCGGCCGCTGCCATCACCAGTCCCGTGAAGGACCAGGCCAGGCACAGGCTCGCGACAGCCCGCCATCCAAGACTGGCTGCTGCGCAGCCGGGAGAATTCCTGCCGCAGATTCTGGTCATTGCGATTTTCCCCCTAGCATGAACATACTGGACGTGCACCTGCCACCTCTCCATCCGGACCGGAGGGGCCAGGCGCCGTGGCGGGAGTAAAACTCCAGTTGTGCCAAGAGCTTAGCACGAATCCGTGCCCTTCGCAAACTTTCACGAGGTTGTGGCAGTCCTCGCCAAAACGCGCCTCTAAATTGACCTGCGTGATTCGTGGAAAAAGCGGCTGTTATTCAGATCGCCGCGCGGGCTTGCCCCGCGTTTCGTTACGTACGGGTGGTGCCGCAGCGCACGCGCGCCGCGGGGCAAGCCTACGCGGCTATCACGCTCTCATGAATTCCTCCCGGAATCATGCAAGCTCATTTAGCCTTCCCGAAACCACCGTCGCGCGAGCCCCGCTGGCGATCCACCCTGCTTCAGGAGAAAATACAGCAATACGTCTGTTCGAGTTGCCGCCCCGGCGATCTCAGCAGACTGCGGAATGAAAGCCTGCGCCCCGCAGTCCAGACCTACGAGCCGAAAGGGAAAACAGGACATGAAGCTCACCATCGCGCTATCTTTCGCCGCGGCGCTGTTCACAACAAGCCTCTGCGCCCAGGAAGACCCGTTTGGCCAGGGGCGCCGGCTGTGGCTCCCCTTCGATCAACTCGCCGGCGGCAAGTCGGTCGATCCCGCGACGGGCATCGCCTGCCAGGTCGCCGGCGCGCAGCAGGTCCAGGACGGCGGCGTGCTCGCAAGCCAGTTCACGAGGCTCTCCGTGCCGGACATCGACCTGGGCGACGTGGCGGATGAGCTGACGGTCGCGGCGTGGATCGCCCCCGCGCGGCAACCGCAGTCGTACGAGACCATCCTGTACAAGGGCCGGCGGCAAGGCCCTGAGGACCAGCGGATCCATTTCTTTCTGTCGCTGTTCGACGGCCGCCCGGAGTTCAAGTTTATGGACGAGCGGGGTGCCTGGAAGGGCATCCTCCACAACGCCGGCGAATTCACGATCACCGGCGCTCGGCCCGTGCCCCTGGCGGAACTGCCCGCGGTTCAGGCCGGCCGCTGGAACCACGTCGCGGCGACCTTTAACCGCGGCCGCGTGTCTCTCTACCTGAACGGCAAGGAGACCCTTTCGGGCCCCTCCGGCACGAAGCGCCTCGTCCCGAATGCCGATTCCCTGCTGATCGGCCAGGGGCAGACGCAAAGCGGCCAGCGCGCAATGATCTTCACCGGCCTGTTGAGCCAAGTCCGGCTTTACGGCCGGGCGCTGCCGGCCGAGGAGCTGCGCCGCCTGTACGAGCGCGAGCGGGCGGGCAAGCCGGCCGGCGGGCTGGCGATCGCGCGGCCGCTCCCCGAAGGCTACGATCCCGAGTTCAAGACGAAGCTGCCGCTGGTGGCGGACTACGAGCGGCGCCTGGCCGGGATCGCGGGCCGCACGGGGGCGGTCGAAACCCGTGTGCTGGACCACGGCGGCGCACCGACGCTGCACCTTAACGGCCGCCCGGTTTACGGAATGGCGATGATGCCGGAGCCCTATGTCGCGGACGAGTGGGTCACCCAGTCCTGCCGGGATTTTGCGGCCGCGGGCGTGGACCTCTACAGCGAGATTTTCTGGAGTTGGATGAAGCCGCAGGACGGATGCCACGGCTGGTGGCTGGGCGAGGGAGAGTACGACTTCGAGCGCATCGACCGCCGCATTCGGGCGATCATCCGAGCGAATCCCCGGGCGCTGATCATCCCCCGCATCAAGCTCAATCCGCCCGACTGGTGGCTCCAAACGCATCCGGACGAGATCACCGTGGATGCCGGCGGCAACCGGGCGCGGCAGGCATCATTGGCCTCCGAGTTGTGGGCCGGCACGTATGAGCGGATGTTGCGGGACGTAATCCGGCACATGGAAGCCGCCGACTATGCGCCGCACATTGCCGGCTACCATCCGGCGGGCGGCGGGTCGAGCGAGTGGTTCTGGTGGGGACCGGGGGGCACCGCCGCGGACGTCCACGATTTCTCCCCCGCGGCGGTCCGCCGCTGGCGGCGCTGGCTGGCGGAGCGGTACGGCGCGGACACGGAAGCCCTCCGCCGCGCGTGGGGCGACCCGGCGGCGAGTTTCGATGACGCGGAGCCCACGCTGCCGGCCGACGCCGCAGCCAGGCACCACGGCGTCTTCCGCCACCCGGTCCAGGGACGCCGGGTAATCGATTACCGCCGCTTCCTCAGCGACATGGTCAGCGGCAACATCATCCGCAGTTGCCGCATCGTCAAGGAGGAGACGGGCGGGCGGAAGATTGCCGGCGTGTTCTACGGCTACTCGATGTACTGCCACAACATGGACGGCTTCCAGGGGCTCGAGGCGGTGCTGAACTCGCCCCACGTGGATTTTCTGGCCGCGCCCACGGCTTACGACCGCCGGCGCGGGGGTGAGGTGGGCGGGTTCATCTCGGCCTACACCGCGTCTTACCGCCTGCACAACAAGCTCTACTGGGACGAAGTCGACACCCGCACGCACCTCTATCCGGGCCATGAAGCGTACCGCACAGACACCCTTGACGAAACCCTCGCGGTCGCGCAACGGGCCGTAGGCTACTCGCTCGCCAAGGGCACAAACCTGTGGTGGTTCCTGCTGGCCGGCAACGCGACGTTCCACCAGGCCGAGGTGATGGACACGATCGCCCGGTTGCGAGCAGCGTGTGAAGAAGCCTTGGAGCACCGCCGCGATCCGGTGAGCCAGGTCGCGGTATTTGCCGATGAGGACAACATGCACGCCGCCCCGGGAGACTACGCTTTCCGGCACGCACTGCTGCGGGGCACGCTGGACGAGCTGGAGTGCATGGGCGCGCCGTACGACATGTACCTGCTGCCAGACATCGCCAACCCGCGCCTGCCCGACTACAAGCTGTACATTTTCCTCAACGCCTTCCGGATTGACGAGCGTCTGCGCCAGGCCATCCGGGAGAAGGCCGGCCGGGAGGGAAAGACGGCGGTGTGGGTCTACGCGCCGGGGTATGTTGGGCAGACCGGCTTCAGCCCCGAAGGCATCGCCCAGATGACGGGCATTTCCGTGCGGGCGCTCGACGAGCGCGTCGCGGCGGAGATGACCCTGACTCCGCAGGCGCATCCCATCACCCATGCGGCGCCGCAAAGCCGCACCGAGCGGTGGGAGATCAGCCCGGTGTTTGTGATCGACGACCCGGCGGCGACGGTCTTGGCCACCACCGCCGGGCGCCCCTCGCTGGCCGTGAAGGACCTCGAAGGCCGGCGCTCCGTCTACTCGCTGCTGCCGCTGAAGCGCGAGATTCTCCAGGGGCTATGCCGCGCCGCGGGCGTCCACGTCTACTCCGATACGTTTGACGCCTTGTCCGCCAGCGCAGGCTATGTCATGCTGCACACCCTCGGCCCCGGCAAGAAGCGGATCGTACTGCCTCGCGCCGCCGGCGTGCGGGAATTGGTGACGGGCCGCGAGATGGGTAAGAACCTGGGCGTGATTGAGGAGCAGCTTCCCGCCGGCGTGACGCGGATTTACCGGCTGGACGGGAACCAGTGAGCCACGGTTGCCGGTCCGACTACTCGCGTGCCATCCCGCTCAGCCTCAGACGGTAATAGGCCGATTCGACCGGAAAAAATTGCGAGAAATACAGCCGCTCGTAGCGGAAGTGGTGAATCGCCGCGAGGATCGCCGGCAGATGGGGCTCGACAGCCGCCCGGTCCGGACAGAACGTGACCACCCACGCCGCGAAGATCGGCTCGCGCATGAACCGGACCTCGTATACGCGCCGGGGCGAGAGAGAATCGAGCAGGTCCAGTTGCTTCCTGGCCAGATCGAGGGTTTCTTTTACGGAGTTCTGCGGACGCCACAGCGTGTTGAGCGCGCGCCAGTCGAGTAGGAATGTCTGCCGGTCGTTGTTGTCGAACTGGAGGGCCAGGGGAAGGCTTTCCGCCGCGACTTTGGCGCTTTCCCGGAGCCCCTCTTCATAGGCGGCCTTGAGCACCGGATCGGTTTCCAGCTCCCACAGCCCGCGTAGTCCGGCGGCGCCGGGACAGGCCGTCCACGTGTGATAGGACTTCAGCGCGGAAACCATGCCTTTTTTGCAGGTCTCCAGCCGACTCGTCTTGCCCGGCGGGGCCTTTTCGGCGATCGCCTGGCGATAGAGCTCCTCCCACCTTGCCCGCCGCTCACGTCAGCCGCCATCTTGAGGAGAAACAGGAGACGCGGCGCACCGCTCCACCCGAAATCGGCAAATGAGCCGAAATAGTCGAACGGCGGCCGGTCGCCGGGGACTCTCCACCCATGGCGGTGCAATGCCTCCACAACCTCGAGAATCTTGGCCTTCGCCTCGCGCCGTTCGCGTTCGTCCGGGATATCGCTGCGGACGTATCGCCACATGCCGTACAGCCAGGGCAGCGTCTGGTCGTTCGAGCTGAGGGCGTAGTGCGCGCTGCCGTCGGCAGTCAGGCCGCGGGCGATGAAGCCTTTCGTTTGCCCCACGCTGGCCAGCTTCATCAGGCCGGCGGCGACGCGGCGCGCCTTCTCGCGGTCCTCGGGCTGCTTGGTGATCATCCAGCGGTGGATGGCCGCTTCCATATACAGTCCGCCGAACATCGCGCCGTCTGAAATCGAAATGTCCCAGGAGAGTGCGTTCGGCTTATCCGTGCGGCACTCCTCGGCCGTGGGCAGGATCACCGCGCCATCGATGCCGGCGTGGTTGTAGAAGGTGTGCCACGCGGGGTCGATGAATCGCCGCCAGAGCTCGCGGTGCGCCCGCTCGACGGCTTCGTCCAGTGCTTGTTTTTCGGCTTTCCGCTCGCCGCGTTCGTCCGTGCCGCGCCCATCGGCGCAAAGCGCTTGGCCAGGCAACCCGATCGCGGCCGCTACGGCGGCCACGGCCGCCAGCCAACTTGTCCATCGCATCATGACACACCTCCGTATTCTCCGCTGTCGACCCGTTGGCGTTTCAAGACATCGTCTGCCGGCACCAGCATATCGCGTCAGCAACTCCTTCACCAGCGCCAGGCGGCCGTTCGCGAAGATAGCGAAGCGGACCGAGTGGGACCGCCTCGCCGGAGCCCCGTCCCCTTGGCCGCATGCGCGCCTCGCAAGACACCGCGATCACGGCCGGCAGGGTGCCACGATGCGCCGAGTCCGGGCCAGGAAAATGCGTGCCGCCGCCCGCGCGCAATCAATCGATTCCCACCGGGCGCGGCTATCGGTCCCGCGGCAGCGTCACCGGCCGCACTTCGTGCCGCACCGGCCAGCTCGCCCTCCGCGAGTCGGCATAGACGCCGATCTTCTCCAGTGGCAGAGGCTCGAAGCCGATCCGCCGGACCGCCTCCGGGTCCTTCAACTCGAGCTTGATCGGGCGGCCGGCGTCGTCCTTCACGAGCCGCACCCAATCGCTGTCGTCGTCGAAGACCAGGTTGTCTTCGACCGTCTGGTACTGCCGCGTGCCGGCATGGATGGCGTCCCACGTGCCGCCGGCGCTCAGGTTTCGGGCGAACACGTTGCGCTTGGGAATGTTCGGCTCGTCGTCGAGAATGCCCGCCAGCGTGGGATAGCGGCTTTTCCAGAGGGGGCTCTCGATCGGCATCGCCGCCAGTCCCGTGCGGAGCGTGCCGCGAGGATCGTCGGTGGCGGCCTTCTGCCAGCCCATCCCCCGGTTGTCGATGTGCGCGGCGCGGCGGCAGCCGAGAAAGACGTTGTTCGTCACGATGTTGTCGTCGCCCCCGCCGATGAACACGGCCTGGTTGCAGCGTTCGAAGAGGTTGCCGTGGATCGTGTGGCCGCAGTGCTGGTCGTCGAGATAGATCGTCATCCCGCCGTAGCTCGACTCGCCGACGATGTCGTGCCAGTAGTTGTAGCGGAGAACGTTCCCCCGCTGCGTCCAGTCGCGACCGACGTAATAGGCGCCGGCGTCGCCGCTCTCGTAGACCACGTTGTGAATCTCGTTGTACTCGACCACGTGGTCGTTGCCGCCGGCCGAGAGGGCCATGTGCGGGCCGTCGTGGATCAGGTTGTGGGCGATGCGGTTGCCGACGCCGCTGACCGTGATCCCGGTCTTGTAGGTCCGGGCGCGGCGCGAGTAGTGGTGGACGTGGTTGTTCTCGGCATTGTGCCCCGCCTTCGTCAGCGTAGGCCGGTCGCCCCCGGCCATGGCGATCCCCCCTTCGCCGCAATACGAGATGTCGCAGCCGAAGACCTCGCAGCCGGCGCCTCCGTCGACGTTCACGGCCTTGTGCCCCACGTTGCGGATCGTGCAGCCGACCAGCTTGCACGCGCTACAGCCGGCGAAGGAAACGGCCGTGGCCCGGCAGGCCTCCAGCGTGAACCCGCAGAAACTCACGCACGACAGGTCTTTCGCCCGGATCAGCGATTCCGCTTGCGAGAGGACCGCGGAGCCTTCCGCCCGCGGCGGCCAGAAATAGAGCCGGCCCGCTCGGCGATCAAGGTAGTACTCGCCGGGCTGGTCCAACTCGCTGAGCAGGTTGTAGGCATACCAGCGTGCCCGGCCCGCCGTCAGCCCGTAGACCGGCTTGATTTTCTCCGATCGGACGAGCACCCGCGCCTCCGCATCGATCGCGGCGATCGGTTCGCAGAGTTCAGCCCAGTCGTGATGCCAATAGGCGAAGACCCAGGGTTCGGCCTCGCCCTTCCAGCGCGCCGGGCGCTCGGTGTCGACTTTGACGCGCTGAGGCGAGTCGCTCGCCTCGACGGGGCGAAAGCCCGCGTTGGGCCACCGGGCGAGCTGCATCGGGCGGTCATCGCAGAACAGTTCCGCCTCGGCGGGCTGGCTTGCCACGGAAAAACCGCGGACCGTCAGCCTGCCGTAGTCGGTGATTCCCTGTGCCGCCAGATCGGCCACCCGGACATGCCCGCGAGCCTCTTCCGGCAGCCGGGCGCGCACCGCGGGATCGGCCACCGGTTGCCACTGGCCAACGCTGCGACCGCCGCTCAGCCGGACGAGCGCGCCGGGTTCGGCTCGATAGACGACTTGCGCCTCGGACGTCCCGGAATCTTCAGCAGAGAATTCGACCGGTCCGGTCATCGCATACGAGCCAGCGGAAAACAGCACGGTGATCGGTTCGCCGGGTTTCTCGCGTTTCACCTGGCGGACCCGATCCCGCGCCCCTGCCAAGGAAGCCAGCGGCGCCTGGCGCGTGCCCGGCCCGCCGTCTTTCCCATCCGGGGCAACGTAAAGGGTCACTTCGGCCGAAGCCAACGACACGGTCAGCAGCGTAATCAGGGTGGTATGGAGCAGGTTTTTCATTGGTTGGGACCCCGGTGGGTAGTAGGGTAACCGTTCACAGCCTGGTGGTGTGATTCTACTTCGTTCCTGAAAGACCAGAATGCCCCCTTTGATCTCCTCGCGAGTCATCCTCTTACGACGAACGTCACCGATCGCTGGGCGGCGACGATTGACTTTCAACTGTGGAAACACCCGGTTTCCCCCCTCCGCTGGATTGGCTTTTTCGGCTTCTCGGGCGTACAAACTCTCTGTCCGAAAGGCGTTCGTCACGCTGCAACTGGGCAACAAGCCCCTCCAGAGTGCCCCCAGCCTCAGCGAGCAGTCTTTCTCGGGTCTGGCGCAACTCGTCAAGAATTGTCATTTTGCTATTCCGCCTCCCAGCCTTCGATCACGGCCAGGGCCGTTTCAATTTTTCCAAACGGCGCGCTGACTTGGATTCCGGCCACTCGGTCGTGGACCCGCTGGACGGACTGGCGAGCGATCTCGATCCCGACCTGCATCTGCTCCTCGCGCGTGCCGGCCGCTTCCATCCGCTGCAAGACCGCCGCGGGGATCTCCACGCCCGGCACCTCGTTCTGCATGAACAGGGCGTTGCGATAGCTGGCCAGCGGCCAGATGCCGGCCATGATGGGAATCTCGTGCTTTTCGACTTCATCCAGAAATCGCAGCAGTGCGTCGGGATCGAAAACCGGCTGGGTGATGGCAAACTCGGCGCCCGCCTCGACCTTCTGCCGGAAGCGGTCCAGTTCGCGTTTGCGGTCGACGGCGGTTGGGTCGAGCCCCACGCCGACCAGCGCCTCGGTCTTGGGCTCGATTGCCTGGCCGCCCAGGTCGATGCCCGAGTTCAGCCGGCGCTGGACGGCGACCATGCCGATCGAATCGGTGTCGAAGACCCCGGTCGCGTGCGGATAGTTGCCCAGTTTTGGCGGATCGCCGGTGACGAACAGGATATTTCGCACTCCGCAGGCGGCGCAGGCCAGCAGGTCGGCCTGGATGCCGATCAGGTTCCGGTCGCGCGAGCAGAAATGCAGGATCGGCTCGATTCCCGCTTCGCGGAGGACCCGCTCGGCGGTGACCAGCGGCGAAATCCGCGCGCTCGCCCTGGGGCCGTCGGGGATGTTGACCGCATCGACGCCGTGGCGGTAGAGAGTCAAGCACTTGTCGATTGTCGGCTTCAGGTCATAGCCCCGCGGCGGGACCAGCTCGACGCTCGTCACCCATTTCTTCATCTCCAGGCGGCAGGCGAGGCGCGAACGCTCCGCCCTCGGCGTGGGGGTTTGCTCTTCCACCTTCTCGGCTGCCTCGCGCACGACCGTGGCGACGCGTGCCCGCGAAAGAGGCTTGACCGCGCGGCTCATCTCGCGGATATGGTCCGGCGTGGTGCCGCAACAGCCGCCGACCGCCCGGGCGCCAAGCTGGACGAATCGCAGTGCGTAGGTGGTCAGGTACTCGGGCGAGCAGAGATAGATCTTGCGGTTGTCGACCTCCTTGGGAATTCCGGCGTTCGGTTGCGCGATGAGCGGTAGGCTCGCCAGGCGGATGGCCCGTTCGAGCGCTCCGAGCAGGCCGGCCGGGCCGGTGCCGCAGTTCATGCCCAGGGCAATCGGGCTGGCCGAGCCTTGGGGCAGGGGCGCGAGCATCCGCTGGAGGGATTCGCCGGAGACCGTTTCTTCCTGATCCGTGACGGCGAAGGAGAGGGCAAAGGGGACGCCCGGCGCTTCGACCATCGCCAGGGCGCACTGTTCCAGCGAGTCCCGGTTGGGCAGCGTCTCGAAGAGGATCAAGTCGGCCCCGCCGGCCATCAGGGCCTCGACCTGCTCGACGATCATCCCTGTCCACTCTCCCGCGTATTGCGGCTGGGGCGGCAGCGGACCGATGCTGCCGGCCACGAACACGGTCCGGCCGGCCGCGTCGGCCACTTCGCGCGCAAGCCGTGCGCCGGCGCGGTGGATGTCAGCCAGCCGGTCGGCCAATCCGAATCGCCCCAAGGCCACCCGGTTGGCGCCGAACGTGTTGGTCGTCAGCACGTCGGCCCCTGCCTGGCAGTATTCCGAGTGAATCTGCCGGATCAACTTGGGTTCGGACAGGCAGAGTTCGTCGTAGCACCTGTTCGTGAATACATGGTGCCGGTAAATCTCCGTGCCCATGGCGCCGTCGAAAACGAGCACCCTCTCGCGGAGGGCGTCCTGAAAACTGGCAGAAGCTGGCATGATTTCCACAGTCCGTTGTTGCTGTTGCGAAGGGCGGTGCTTGCCACCGCCGGCGGGCCTGCCGGAGACGGCCCCATGTCTCTTGGCACTTGTCAGGTGCTGGCGTGAAGAAAGGCACGTGGCGAGCGTGGGGGCCGTTCCGGCCAGCGCTTACTTCAGAAAATACTCGAAAAACCGGTACAACTGCTCGTTCGACTCTTCGGTAGGGCTGTGGCCCGAGCGGTTGGTCATGCCCACGCGGTTTTCCAGTCCGAGCAGGCGATTGACGGCCACCACGTGGTTGAGCGCCCGCCAGCGCTCCGGCCGATCCTCTGCTCCGCCGGAGACGAGCAGCGGCCGCGGGGCCATCAAGGCGAGCAGCTCGTGAAGGTCGCGGCCCGACTCGAAGAGCATTTTGTAGGGGCCCGTCCGCGGGTTCTCTTCGGTCGGCACGCCGGGCTTGCGGCTTTTGCCCTCCTCCCAGCCAATGTACCAGGGCTCCCAGTAGTTTACATTGCCGCGTTTTTCGTCAAACACGATTCCCGGATCGGAATAGACGGCGCAGGCGAACTTGTCGAACAGGCACGAGGCGAACATCGCCCACTTGCCGCCGAACGAATGCCCGACGATTCCCACCCGCTGCGGATCGACCTCGGGGAGGGCGGCCAAGGCGTTGTAGCTATTCGCCGCGATGTAGGCCAGCGAAGAGAGCGGCTGCCGCGAGGGACTCTGTTCTTCTGTGTACTTGTTCGGCCAACCGATCGATAGCGCGACGAAGCCTCGCCGCGCGAGCTGGTAGCCGAAATCGCGCAGCTCCGACTTGGGATTCAAGCCCACCCCGGTCGCCGGATCGTAGTAGACGACGAGCACCGCCGGCCTCGACTTGGCGCCCGCCGGTGCCAGCAGATAGCCCTCAATCTCCAGTCCGGGCGCGGCCGGAAACCGCACCTTCTTCTGCACGAGATCCTCGCGGGCTTCCGATTCGAGAACCTCCATTTGCGGCCGGTCGATCAGCGGCGGCCACGGCCCGATCGCCTTCAGCCAGAACTGGAGAAGCTCCTGTCTCCTTGCCGCCCACTCTTGCGGGGTCCGCACGGCACGGCCGTCGTCCATCAGCAGGGGCGAGCGGTAATCGCCCAAATCGCCGGCCAGCTCCGCCGGGGGTTGAAAGAAAGGCGCCAGGCTTCGCCACAGCGCCTCGCGCCGCTCGTCTCTCTCCTGTGCCGAGGCCGCACCAAGCGGCAGTATGCTCCCGGCCGCAACCCCAATCGCGAATAGCAGACACAGTTGGCGGACCTGGTTCCAGCATCGCATGGTTCGTTCTCCAGTGGAAAGACTGCAATCCGCTCTCTTCCCCCTATTTGTGGGGACAAACCGTAAACAGCCGCTTGCCCTTGAGGTAAAGGCGGTCCTGCTGAGCGCCGGATCATCAAATCGTCGAACGTGTCCCCTGCTTCGCTGAGACGGACACCTCGCGATTCCTGAATGGCTTGCCCACTGTCAATGTACCACCGCGCGCCGGTATGCTCCATGAGGTCTTTGACGGAGCGACGCAGCGCGCCCTGCACGGCGGCGGCACGCGGGCAAACGCCGGGTGTCGGAAGCACATCACCTTGGCCAGGCCAGCCGTCGATGCATTCTCTCCGAAATACCGCGCAATAGGCAATGTTGTTAAAACAGGAAGCGCTCGTCACGGATTACAGTGAAACAGGTCGGCCGGTTCGATCGTCATAGGGTCGGATGACGCCGGGGCCGGGCGGTCGCCCGGCAGCGAGGTATGATTTTGTGTCTATTCGCCGCTGCCACGGCACCCCCCATCGTGGTATCCCGTGCCAGTTATCAGCGGTTTGCCACTCCCGAGCGGCCGTCGTGGTTTCGCCGGCAGGAGAATCGATCGTGACCAAGGTTTCTTGCTCTGCGCTGCCGGTCCTGATGGCCGTTTTGGCCGCGCCGGCTCTCGCGGAGGTCGACCTGGTGACGATCCCCCGCCGCGAGGGCACCCAGCTTACGATCTACAACTCCGAAGACATCACGATGGTCCGGGAGCACCGGCTGCTGACGATCAAGCAGGGGATTAACCGCATCCAGTTCACCTGGGCCGAGACGCTGATCGACCCGACGAGCATCGATTTCCGCATTCTTGACCACGAGGACCAGGTCGATCTGATCGACACCACCTATCCGCCGGGC
>JAMOAF010000293.1 GCA_023621895.1 Planctomycetota bacterium | reverse complement strand
CGCGACTTCCTCGCTGCCGCGTTCGCGTCCGCGCTGGTCGCCCCGGCGGCATTCGGGCAGAACGCCAAGGCCAGGCCCGCGCGGATCGCCTTCATCGGCGTGGGCAGCCGGGGCACGGGACTGCTCCGCAGCATCCTCGCGATCCCGGGCGTCACCGTGCCGGCCATCTGCGACATCAACGAGGCCCACCTCGACCGCGCCATCGCCGCCGTCGAGAAGGCGCACGGGAACACGCCCGCGGGCTACTCAAAGGATGAATACGATTACCGCCGCATGCTCGCTCGCGACGACTTCGACGCCGTGCTCATCGCCACGCCCGTCGATTGGCACGCCGTGATGTCGCTCGACGCAATGAACGCCGGCAAAGACGTCGGCTCGGAGGTGCCCGCCTGCCGCACTCTCGAGGAATGCCGGGACCTGGTAAGAACCAAGGAGAAGACCGGCACGCGCTACATGCTGCTGGAGAACTACGTCTATACGCGCGTTAGAATGCAGATTTACAACATGGCGCGAGCGGGCGTGTTCGGCGACCTCTACTACGCGGAATGCGGATACATCCACGACTGCCTGGCCCTGCTGTTCGACTCCAAAGGCGCGCTCACCTGGCGCGGCGAAGTCCGCGCCCGGCTGTTCGGCAACACCTATCCCACCCACTCCATCGGCCCGATCAGCAAGATGATGAGCATCCACCGCGGCGACCGGATGGCGAAACTGGTCGCGATGATGAGCGCGCCGCGGAGCAGCCACCACTACGCCGTCGAGCAGTTCGGCCCCGGCAGCGAAGCCGCCAAGGTGAAGTTCACCTACGGCGACTACTGCTCGTGTCTCATTCAGACCGCCAACGGCGCCATGATCCGCTGCGATTTCGACTCCCATTCCCGCCGCCCTGCCAAGATGTTCTACCTCGTCCAGGGTACCAAGGGGCTATACGACTCGGACCACGGCGTCTATCTTCACGGCAAAAGCCCCGCCCAAAAGTACGAATCCACCGCGGAGTACAGCAAGGACTACGACCACAACTACTGGGCGAGCATGGGGGAGGAAGCCAAGAACGCCGGCCATGGCGGCGGCGACTTCTTCGTGCTCTCCGACTTCGTGACCATGGTCCGCGACAACCGCGAACCGTTCGTGGACGTTTACGACGCCGTGGCCTGGAGTGCGATCAGCCCGTTGTCGATGGACTCGATCCGCGGAGGGTGCGGCAGCGTGGAGTTTCCCGACTTCACCAACGGGCGCTGGAAGGAGAAGGAGTGGCCAGACGCCCCCTGGCTGTGACCGCGCGGCGCTTGATTTTCCTTGGGCAGCGGCCTCGATGCGTGTTGGACGCCCGACTATACCGCCCAGATCACCCCGGCGGCAACTCGGCCGAAGTTGCCCAGAAGCTCAAAAGGGGGGTGTGGATGCGCATTGTTGACACGGCTGATACACTACCTATATTTATGGTAAAGGGAGATTCTGCGGCAGACAGCGTTTTCGAGGGTATCGCTCATGGCTGGAGTCTTTGTCTGTCCCAGTTGCGGGGGCAAATTCTGCTTGGGAGACTCCGTCGCGCCGGGCAGCAAGTTCCGCTGCCCGCACTGTTCCCGCGTGATCTCGATCTCCCGTTCTGCCGCGCCTGGCGCGACTCCGGCCGCTCCGCTCGCGGACAATCCGCTCTGGTCTGATCTGGACTCGGCGACGGCCGGTCCGCTCGGACCGCCGCGGCGCAAGAAGCAGGACCGGAAGCTGGTGTACATCGTCGGCGGGAGTACCGGCGCGTTGGGCCTCATTCTGGGCGCGGCGCTGTTTCTCGCGTTTTCGGGGGGACGCCAGGTCGCCACCAATTCGAGCGACGCCGGCGCCGCCGCGCCGAGCGAGCCGGGCGGTCCCGAGGAGCCGGCGGCGGCTGCCAAGCCGGCATCGCCACAGTCGATGCCCTCGGAGCCGCAAGTCGCCACAAACCTCGATCGATCGTCTGCCGAACAGGCCGCCTCCGAATCGGCATCGGCAGGATCGGTTGCCGGCCAGGGGGATGTGGCCATGGCCGCCGCCCAGCCATCGTCGGAGATCGTCGATTTGCTCAAGCTGATCGATCCGGCGCGCGACGCGATCGGCTCGAGTTGGACGAAGCAGGGAACAGGTCTCCGATGTCCTGGCGGGGCGCGGTGGGCCTTGGTCGTGCCCAAGCCGCCTCCGGCCGGCTATCAGTGGACGCTTGTTCTCGAGGCAGCGCCGAACGCTTCCATCCACCTCTGCCTGGTTGTCGATGGCCAGCAGGTGATGCTCGTGCTGGACGGCTACGATCGCCATATCTGTGGCCTGAATCTCGTCGGCGGCCGCACGGTCGATCAGAACGAGACGACTCGTAGGAGTGAAATCTTCAAGAGCGGCAGCCCGACCACGATTGTGTGCACCGTCAACCGGTCCAGCGTTCAGGTCAACTGTGACGACAGGTTTAGGTTCAGCTATCGAGGACCCGCCAAGCGGCTCTCTCTGGACCGCGACGTTTGGCAGGACCTGCCCGCCGGTCGGCTCGCCGTGGCCGGCTGCAACAACGCGGGCGTGCGGATTGACAAGATGGAGTTGGTGGAGATCGATCCGGGCGTGAGTATCCCATATACGCCCCCGCCCTGGGCGGACGGAAGGCCTTGGCCGCCGCGCCCCCCGATGCAACCCGGCGCGTCGCCCCCCGCGCCCTCGAAGCCAGCCTCGGAAGAACCCCCTGCCTCTCTCGCCTCATCGCCGCCCGCCACCACGATCCCGCTCGAACAACTGCCCGAGGCGGTCCGCCGCAGCAAGGAATCGGTTTGCATCATTGAGCACCCGCTCGGCTCCGGCACCGGGTTCGTCGTCGCGGAGAATCTCGTCGCCACGAATGCCCACGTCGTCGAAGGCGCCTATGTTGACGAGATCGAGTGCCACTTCTCGGCAGCCGGCCTGGTCAAGTGCCGGGCGAGCCGCGTGCTGTTCGAAGACCCCGTTCGCGACCTCTGCCTGCTGGAGGTAAAAACGGACCAGGCGCCGATTCCGGTCGTCGCCGATCACGTATTCAAACAGGGGGAAAAGGTGGTGATCGTCGGCAATCCGGCCCTCGGCAAGACCGACATCGTCCTGCGAGATGCCGTCACCAGCGGGACAATCCGCGCCCGGGTGCACACCGACAAGTGCGACTTTTACCAGATCGACGGCACGGTGAACTCCGGCAGCAGCGGCGGCCCGGCGTTCAACTACGACGGCGCGGTGGTCGCGGTGATCGCCATGAAGGCGACCGAACGGGGCGAGACCGAAATCCGCCACGCGCTCCGCAGGCTCGATGACAGCTTCGTTTCCCGCTTCGGCTCGTTCAGCCGCCAAGGAATCGCTTTCGGCATCCCGGTGGCGGATCTCAACCACGCCATCGCGCAGGTCGAGCAGCAGCCCGAATCGGCCGCCGCCGCGGTGGGCGACCGGCACCTGGCAAACGTCTTGGTGCAGAGAATGTTGTTCTTCGGGGGAATCAACCTCATCAAGCTGCAATTGAACGTCCCCGCCGGGGTTCGCCAGCAAGCGGAGGATGTCGAGCGGCGAATCCAGATGGGGCGGATTCCCTCCTCGACGCTGAACAAGATCTTGCGTATCCCGCTCATCCCGGCGAATATTGCCCGCCAGTTGAGCCGCGACTTGGAGGACCCCGAGTTGCTGAAGATCATGCGGGCTTGCGAAACGGGCATGGAGGCAAACGTCAAGCATCTGAGCGAAAGCCCGCAGTTCGATCCGGCGATCGCGCGCAATTTCGAGGCCCTGCTCCGCACGGTGCTTCAGGGAAAGCGTTACGCGGAGAGCCCGCCCTCCACGTACAACGCCTACGCAAAGGTCGTCAACGACCAGGCCGAGAACCTGAAGGCTCAAATTCGCCGTCTGAATGAGCAACTCGTTGTGGCCAAGGCGGCCTACGAGGACTGACCGGCTCGTGGAGCGGAGCGGCTGGCGCTTCGGGAGCATGGACGGTTCGAGGGTCACCCGCCGAAAGAGGGCCCTGAACTTCTGGCTCGCCGGGGCCGGGAGTGGTTGCTCGGACGCCGCGGCTGGGCGATAATTGGGCCGCGTCAACTCGGAGCGCCGGTTGTGCAGCCCTCCGCTGCTTCAATCCCACCCGGCTGCTCAAGTTGACTGCCGTCGTTCTGTAGAAGACTCCCAGACTCACACCCACTTCCAAGGAGACGCCTCGATGTTTCGCCAACGCTTGCTGCCCGTCTTGGCCGCCTGGGCCATGCTCGCCGTCACGGCCGTGGCCGCGCCCCCCTACAAGGCCTTGATCGTCACCGGCCAGAACGCCCATGACTGGAAAGGTACCACCCCGGCGCTCTGGACGCTTCTCACGGAGACCAACCTGTTCACGGTCGACGTGGCTACCTCCCCGCCGAAGGGCGCGGATATGAGCGGATTCAAGCCCAATTTCGCCGACTATGCGGTGGTCGTCAGCAACTATTCCGGCGACGACTGGCCCGAGGACACGAAGGCGGCGCTGGTCGAGTACGTCAAGAATGGCGGCGGACTGGTGATCTACCACTTCGCGCTCTCCGCCTTCCCGAAATGGAAGGAATACAACCAGATTCAAGGGCTCGGCGGCTGGGGCAAGCGCGACAAGACGGCTGGACCATACATGCGATGGCGCGACGGCAAGATTGTCCGCGACAATATCGACGGTCCCACGGGCAGCCACGGCCCGATGCAGCCGTTCAAAATCGACATCCGCGAGCCCAACCATCCGATCACCAAGGGACTGCCGCCGGTGTTCGCGCACGTGCCGGATGAACTCTACGGCTGGCTCCGCGGGCCGGGCGAGAACCTTACCGTGCTGGCCACTGCCTTCGCGCCCAAGGAACTCGGCGGCGCCGGCGAACACGAGCCGATCCTGTTCACCATCAAGTACGGCAAGGGCCGGGTATTTCAGAACGCGCTTGGCCACACGGCCAAGGAACTGAAAAGCGTGGCCTTC
>JAMOAF010001048.1 GCA_023621895.1 Planctomycetota bacterium | reverse complement strand
GCCACGCGCACCACCGGAGGAAACACCGGCATCACCGAAAACCGAGCGCCGGCCCACCGTGAACCGCCGCTGGACGTTTACCCGCGCGAGCGGTGGGGCGTAGGATGGTCACTCTTGCAGCCCGAGCAGTCGCTCCGCATTGCCGTGAAAGATCGCTTCGATCTCGCCCGAGCCGAGCGACAGCGATTCGCACGCCGACCTCAGCGCCCGCAAGGCTTCGTACATGTAGAGCGTGTACTCGGCCTCGACCTCCGGCGGCTCGCGATCCTTGTTGAAGTAGAAGGGGTAGCTCGTCCGGTTGATGTACGTCTTTCCCTTCCATTGCCGGCGGCCGCGCATGTAGAAGATCGGATTGTCCGTTCCGTAGAGGATTCGCGAGGGGCCGAGCGTCCGCAGTGCCAGCCGGTGGACCTCCGGGTTGAGGACGGCCGAATTGTCGAAGTAGAGCCCGTCCTCGTCGGCAAGTTGCGGCAGCGCCTCCTCGGCATGGGGCAGCGTGTAGCAGCGGCCGAGGTGGGCGATGATCAGCCGGGCGCGTGGATATTGGCGGCGGATCTGCTTGACCTCCGCAATATTCTCCGGATGGCCCAACCGATCCGCCTTGGGCACGTGCAACACGATGCACGCGGCGCGCTGGTCGAGGACCTCCAACTGCTGATGCGGCAGGAATTGGAAGATGCTCGCCTCCAGGTACTTGTCGCGCGTGGACGGGTCCTGTCCGGGGATCAAGGAGTAGTACGGCTTGACGCCCAGTGCGCCGGAGGCCTTCAACTCCTCCTCCAATCGCTCGGCCGGCCAGTCCGGCCTCGACACGATCAGGTGAGACCAGCCTCGCCGCGCGCACTCGACCCGCAGGCTGGCGTTGCTCGCCTCGATGTCGTAATCGAGGCTCGGATGGCCGAAGGCCAGGCAGGAGAACTCGCGGCCGGGGAAAACCGTCTCGTAGCATCGCTGCGCGTCGGCCGCGCCGATCGGCTCGCTGAGCTCGTTGACCCAGTACTGCCGCCGCATCTCCTCCGTGCGCTCGACGAGGCGGAAACGGGGCTCGTTGACGTGCGTGTGCACGTCGAAAATCCGCTTCGGCACCCAGTCTTCCAGGTGTCGCTGCCAGAACGCGCGGTCGACGTCCGTATACTCCCAGACATGATGAAGCGGAATGGGAAGCATCGAGATGGACTCCTTCTATGCGGCGCCGTAAACGGCATGAAACGGCCCGCGGCCGGGGTCAGCGCGGCGCCGCGGGCCTTATATCTTCAAAGGACGATCAAAGGCGGCTACGTACTCGGCGAGCAGACGGCGGAACACGGCCGTATCCACACCCGGCCGAACGGTCCGTTGAGCGGGAGTGATTGCCGACGCCAACTGGCGCAGGTCGGCGCCCGGCTCGGCAAGCCGCCGGGCAATCGTCGCCGCGCCGAAAGCGCTCATGTCGGGCTGGTTCAAGCAGGCTACCGCCAGGCCGGTTACGTCGGCCAGAATCTGGGGGACCACCGCGCTGCCAACCGCCGGCCCCGACACGACCAGGCGCCTCACCGCCACGCCCGCGGCGGTCAGCCATCCCAGGTGCCGGGCCAGTTCGCACGCCAGTCCTTCGACGACCGCCCGCAGCAGATGGCTCGCCGAGTGGCCGAGCGTGATCCCGGAGAAGATGCCGCCCGGCGGCACGTCGCCCGCTCCGCGCCGGCCGCCCAGCAGGAGGGGCCAGCAGCGCAACCCGTCGGCGCCCGGGGCGACCGAAGCCAGCCGCTCGTCGAGCCCGTCGCCGCGCAGGGGCGCCTGCCCCGTGACCTCGAGCACCCACTGGACGGCGGAACCGCCGTTGCTCATCGACAGCATTTGGCCGTACAGCCCCTCGAACGGATGCGAGCAGACGAACGTCCGCGGGGCGATTGGCGGCATCAGGCGCGCCGTCGTCGCCAGCAGCACCCAGGCCGTCCCCGTGCCGACCAGCACGTCTCCCTCGTTGACCGCTCCGGCGCCGACCGACGCCGCGTATTGGTCGTGGATCGCCGGCGAGACGGGAATCCCCGCGACCAGCCCGGTCCGCTCGGCCGCCTCGGGGAGCAGTCCGCCGGCCGGGGCGTCCGCCGGAACCAGCTCGGGCAGTCTCTTGTCGTCGATCTTCAGCAGTTCCAGCAACTGCGGGTCCGCGGAGCCGAGCCGCGGGTTGTAGAGCATGCCGATCGACAGGCTCGTCGGATCGTGGGCCCGCCGGCCGCAGAGCCGCCCGACGATCAGGTCGCCGACGAATCCCACGCCCGCGGCCGCCTCCAGCATTTCGGGAGACTCCTCGCCGAGGCGCAGCAACTGCCCGACGGTCATCGAGCTCACGTTGTGCCCCGTGTGCGCAACCAGGTACTCCTCGCCCATCCGCTGCTCGAAATCGCGGTCGAACCGCCGGCCGCGGCTGTCGAGCCAACTGATCACCGGCCCGAGCGGCTCGCCCACCGCGCCCAATAGCTGTAGCGCCCCGCCTTGGCTGGAGATGCCGATGGCGCGGATATCTTCGCTGGAGACCTGGCCGGCCGCTTCACGAATCGCCTGGCAGGTCGCCTCCCAGATCTGATCGATGTCCTGCTCCACGCCGCCGCCGGGCGTCGTGGTTCGATTGACCGGCGCGGAACCCTGCGCGGCGATCGTGCCGCGGGCGTCGACCGCGAGGGCCTTCACGTTGGTCGTGCCGAGATCGATTCCGAGGAACATCATCGGAGCGATACTTCACAGAAATCCGCGTCGAGCAGCCGGGCGACCAGCCGCAATCTAGCCGTCGCATCGCCAAAACACAGTGCATTATGATGTGGCCCGCCGGCTTTCGCGTACGCCGTGAGCCACTCCCGCACGTCTCCGCTGAAGACGTTCACTTTGAAATGCGGGACGGCCATCGACGGGAGCGGGCCGAAGTCGGCGACCTCCACGCGGCTGGCCACCAACCGCCATCGCCCGCCCGGACCCAAGGTCAGGGCGCACAAAGTCGCCGGCCCCGGTTGCAGGCTGACGGCCAACGCCAATTGCCGGCCGCGGATTCGAGCGATCGGAGTGGGGCGGGCGACGAGGGATATCTTCCGGTCCTTGCGGGCCATGGCCGGGTTGCACTCGCCCATGTGGCTCATCAGCAGCGCATTGCCGGCGAAGTCGATCGTGAATATCTCGCTGAACGTGGCCGGGCTCTGCACCTGGCCGAGGAGCCATGTCCCCGTCGCTCCGATCAGGTCGCCCTCGCCGCCGAATCCGATCCCCTCGGCCATCAGCCGGCTGATGCCCACGAAGGGGATCGTCTCTGTCCGCTCGTCCTCGCCGAGGGCCAGGAACTGGTAGCTCAGCGCGTCCAGCTTGTACTCCGCCACCATCCGGCGGAGGGCCAACTCCGCGCGCGCCGTGTCCTCCAAGTCTTTCTCGGTCAGATCGCCGGCCAGGTCGTAGGTCTGCCGGTATTCAGCCACCAGGTCCGCCACCTCCTCGCCGCCGGCGCTGGCCGCCCGCTGGTTGAAATCCTCGACGGCAAGCATCCGCCAGTGGCAGCCGAGCGTGGCCGCCAGGTGGGTCGTGTCGAGCCCCAGGTCGCCCATGCCCGGAAAGGGGTATCCCAAGAGCCCCAGCCGAGCGCGGCGGAGGCGGCCGGCGGCGGCAGCCGCCACAAGCACGTCCTCCAACCCGTCGAGCGCGCCGGCATCGTTCAGATGCGAAGTCACGTAGTCGAACCGCACGCCGCTCCGCAGCAGCACGTTGCAGAGGTCCTGCGTGCCGTGAACGCCGTGGTTGGCGGTCATCTTGCTTCCGTCGAACGTCTCGTCCACGGAGTACAGCTCTTGGGTGTTCCAGACGACGATCGGCAGCCGCGTTCGGCTCAGCGCCGGCAGCGCGAGCTGGCTTGGCGAATAGGTCAAACAGATCACCAGGAGCGCGTCGGCGCCGTCGCGCTCGAGTTCAGCGACCGCCGCGTCGATGTCCTCGCGGCGGTAGACGGCCTGGTGGAACCGGACATCGGCGATCGGCTCCAGCGCCGGCAGCAGCGCGTCGCGGAGCCATGTCTCCCGCCCTGCTCGCAGTTGGGGCACCAGGGTATCGTACAGCTCCAGCGTCAGGGCGAGGATGCCCACCCGCGGTTTTGGAGGTTGCGCTTCCATCGGATTTCACTCCAATCGGTGGTCTCGCACCGCGTCGTCCACCGCTTTGCCTTGCTTTACAACAGCGCACAGCGCCGCCTGGAAGTCGAAGGGGCTTGGAACCTGGATCGCATTGCGGCCGAAGACGACGCCGCGGGCGCCGTCAGCCACCTCGCGCGCGGCCAGCTCCAGGGCTTCCCGCTGCGTGGGCAGTCTCTCCGCCCCGAGGCCGAACACGGGGACCGGGCAACTCGCGGTGACATCCGAGAAGCGGTGGGTGTAGAAGGTCTTGATTGCGTCCGCGCCGAGCTCCGCGACAATCCGGCTTCCGAGCAAGACCTGCTTGTGCATCTCCGCCGGCGTCAATTTGTCGCTTTCGGTCGGGAAGTACTCGCCGATCACGGCAATCCCCAAGCGGTGGCAGTCGCTCGTCAACTTCGAGAAGATTTCCACGTTCTCCGCATCCCGCCGCTCGCTGCCGGTCTCCAGCGTGAGCGAAACCAAGGCGATATCCATGCCTTCCCGCAGAGCGCTCTCCGCGTCGAGGGTGTAAACACTCGGCGCCTCGCGGTAACCCAGCCCGAAGCAGTAGACCGTGTTCCAATTCAGCCGGACCACGGCCAGGGGGCGTTTCGGCCGGGCGAAGATCGCGTGGCAATGCCGGAGCATCCCGGGGGATAGCAGGACGGCATCGACTTGCGGGTTGATCTTCCCGACGGTTTTCGGGAGGTCCTCCATCGCCGGAATCGGCCCGTCGAACAAGCCGTGGTCAACGGCAATGATCACGGCACGCCCATCCCCCACCAGTCGCTGGAGCCGGAGCTCCCGTCCATCGAGAACCATACCTACCTCCCGGCATAAGTTGAAACCGGACGAAATCGTACCAGCAGCCGTTTGCACTGTCAAACCTGGCAAACCGGATTCCCGTCAGAGACTCGGATTGTTGGCAAGTTGACATGGCACTGAAATCCGTTCATACTTGCCGCAAATGTTCTCGCCAGCGAGTGAATCAGCCCCAGGGTTGAATCAGCAAGGCCGGCGCGCCGAGACTGGCGGTCTCGCCGCCAGAGGTGGAGAAATCGACGTGGCCATTGCACCGCTGGGGCAGCACGGAGAGACTCGTCATGCCGGGTAGCGTTTCCTTTGCACTCCACTTCTGGGATTACTTTGCGTTCTTGGCGTTTCTGGTGGGGCTTTCGGTGATCGGCTATTGGGCCGGCCGGAAGGAACGGGGCGGCTCAACCGACTACTTCCTCGCCGGAAAACGCCTCCCCTGGTACGTCGTGGGCGGCTCCTTCATCGCCTCGAACATCAGCACCGAGCACTTCATCGGCATGATTGGCGTCGGCGTCGTCTACGGCATCTGCGTGGCGATGTCCGAATGGGGAAACGTCCTCTCGTTCACGCTCCTGATCTGGTTCTTCATCCCTTTCTTGCTCGCATCCCAGGTGTTCACCACGCCCGAGTTCCTCGAAAAGCGATTCAGCCCGGTTCTGCGGCAGTTCTTCGCCTTCGTCACAATCATCAGCAATATCGTCGCCTTCCTGGCGGCCGTGCTCTACGGCGGCGCCCTGGCGATCCAGACGCTGTTCGAGTCGGAGCTTACAAGGCTGACCGATCTGCTGCCGGGCCATGCCACGATGGCCGCCGCCGACGTTCAGCAAATCCAACTCTGGTTCTCGATCGTTGTGCTCGGCTTTGTCGCCGGCATCTGGGCGATTTACGGCGGGCTGTCGTCGGTCGCCTGGACCGACCTGTTTACCGTGATCGTGATGATCGCCGGCGGGATCGCCGTGACCCTGCTCGGGCTCAGCGCGCTGGCCGGCGAGGACGGCACCCTGATCGACGGCGTCGCCACGATGATCGAGCGGAATCGCGCCGCTGAAGGCCTCTGGAAAGAAGCGGTCGAAAGCAACGTCGCCAACCTCGCCAAGACCGACAGCTACAACCGCCTCAGCGTGATCCAGCCGGCCAGTCACCCCACCCATCCATGGCCGGCCCTGATCTTCGGCGTCTTCTCGGTGAGCATCTGGTACAACGTGCTCAACCAGTTCATGATCCAACGCGTCCTCGGCGCCAAGGATAGTTATCATGCACGGATGGGAATCGTCTTCGCCGGGTTCATGAAGGTGCTGCTGCCGGCCATCGTGGTGATCCCCGGGCTCGTCGTCTTCGCCATGCACCCGGAGATCCTCATGATCCGGCCGTGGAGCAATGTCAAACTGGCCGCCGACCAGAGTTATATCCACCTCATCCAGACGCTCGTTCCCATCGGCCTCCGCGGACTGTTCCTGGCCGCGCTTTTCGGAGCGATCCAATCGACGGTCAATTCCGTGCTCAACTCGACCGCCACGATCATCACGCTCGATATGTACAAGCGCTGGATGCGCCCCGCCGCTTCCGACAAGCAGCTTGTCAAGGTCGGCATCCTCACGTCCATCGGCATCCTCGCCATCGCGATCGTCCTCGGCGGGTTCATCGGCCGGATCGGCGGGAGCCTTTTCGTCTACATCCAAACGCTTTACGCGTTCTTCGCCCCGCCCTTCTCGGCCGTCTTCTTGCTCGGAATCCTCTGGAAACGGATCAACGCGAAAGGCGCGATCACGGCCGTCTTTCTTGGTTTCCTGTTTGGCATCGCCATGAAAGCCTATATCCAGTTCGGACCGGCGATCCGGGAGGCGCTGCCGGCGGTTCCCCCGCACCCGCTCTGGCTCGAGCCGTACAGCAACCAGTCGGCGATCAACTGGGCGTTCTGCGTCGTCGTGTGCACCGTC
>JAMOAF010000247.1 GCA_023621895.1 Planctomycetota bacterium | reverse complement strand
GAATCGGTCCACGAAACGTTCGATCGGCTGCTTGGTGAATACAAGAAAATGGTCAAGCAGTTCGAAGAGCATCCGGAGCTGAAGACCAAACCGGGCTGGTTCGTGCCGATCACGGCAACGCACTGGTTGCTGGCCAGGGCATGGCGCACATTGGAGCGTTATGAGCTACAGAAGACCGTGTCCACCGTTCCCATTAAGGTCCACGTGATCCGGATTGGCGACATGGCCATCGCCACCAATCCGTTTGAGCTGTACCTGGATTATGGCATGCAAATCAAGGCGCGGAGCAAAGCGGTCCAGACGTTCGTGGTCGAGCTGGCCAGCCCCGGCGGCGGCGGCTACCTTCCAACGCAACGTTCGGTCGAGGGAGGGGCCTATGGCGCCATCCCACAAAGCACCCTGATCGGCCCCGAGGGCGGGCGAGTGCTGGTGAACCGGACCCTTGAGCTGATCGAGTCCCTTTGGGATGAAGAAAAGTAGCCCCCCCCGCCGCCGGCACGCGCCGTATAAACGTGTCCCCTGGGAGCAAAGAGTAAAGACTGAACCCTGAACCCTGAACCCTTTTCCTGGTTCCCAAGCTCCAGCCCCCCCTGGTTCCTAAGCTCCAGCTTGGGAACCGTCTGAGGTAAAGACTGAACCCCGAACCCTGAACCCTGAACCCTTTTCCCGACCCCTGACCCCTTCTTTTCCTGGTTCCCAAGCTCCAGCTTTTTCCTGGTTCCTAAGCTCCAGCTTGGGAACCGTCTGAAGTAAAGACTGAACCCCGAACCCTCTTCCTGACCCCTTATTTCACACCATGTCTTTCTCCTGGCGGGTATTCTCCCTGGCCAAAGAGCCAGACCACCCCGAGCAAAACCAAGATGCCTGGTGGGTCGATCCCGATCGTGGCACCGCGGCGATCGCCGACGGGGTCACCTCGGGCATATTCTCCGGCCAGTGGGCGCAAATCCTCACCCGCGCGGCCGTCGCCGACTGGCCCGACCCGGCCGACCCCGCGCGTTTTGCGGCCTGGCTCAGCGAGCAGCGGCGGCGCTGGAGCGACCAGATCGACACCACCGGGCTGGCCTGGTACCAGCAGGCGAAACTCCGCGAGGGAGGCTTCGCGACGCTTGTCTGGGTGCGGATCGCCGCCGCGCCCAATGCGGCCGCCGGCACCGCAGCCTTCCGGCTCGAGTCGCTGGCGATCGGCGATAGTTGCCTGTTTCATATCCGCGGCGACGAGATGCTCAAGTCGTTCCCCAAGACGGCGTCGCTCGAGTTCGACAGCAGCCCGCTCGTCCTCGGCAGCGTCGACCTGCACCGCGACAGCCAGCTTCAGTTCGATCGCCTGGCGGCGGAGTGCCAGCCGGGCGACCTTGTCGTCCTGTGTTCCGACGCCGTGGCCGCGTGGGCCCTGGATTGCCGCGAGAGAGGCCAGCCGGTCCGCTGGCCCGACTATTGGCAGATGCCGGCCGAGACCTGGATCGACAGCATCCGCGCGCTCCAGAGCCAGGGGCGGATGCGCTACGACGACGCCACGCTCCTGCTGCTTCGCGTCGGCGCGGCGGTGGAGGCCGACTCGGACGACGTCGTCCTGGAATCGGCGACGGACGAGCTGCCGTTCTTGGCCCCTGGCGCGGCCGATCAGACCTCGGCCGCGGCGCCGGCCGGACCGGTCGAGGTTCCGCCGGAGGAGGAGACGTACGGCCTGGCGGCCGGCCACGACGCGCCGCCGCCTAGGCCTACCGGTCCGCCCCCGCTGCCACGTTCGCTCGGCCGCAAGGCGCCGCCCGCGGCCGCGGCGGAGGATTGGCGCGACGCGGTCAACGCGTTTTCAGAGCGGTGGATTCGCAAGGTCAGCGAAAAGCTCTCCCGCGGCGCCGACATCCTCCAGGAGACCAAGGACGCCGCGATCCGCAAGTTCCAGGAGAAGCAGCGAGGCAAACCGCCCGGCGGCGATCCCAACAAGCCCGCGGACGAAGACCCGTAAACGATCCGGATGAGCTCGATTCCCCCCGCCCCACCTCCGGCCGCCATCGATGACCGCGGCAGCCGGCGCCGCCGGCTGCTGTTCGACGCGGCCGTCGGCGCCGCCCTGCTGCTGGCGCTGCTGATTGTGCTGCTGGCCGACGCGCTCCGCGGCCCGGGCGAGAAGGACAAGCCTCCACGGACGACGACTACCCGGGGTGAAAGCCCCCCGCCGCACGAACCGCTTCCGCTCCGCCTGGCCGTCACCCCGCCCGAGTTCGACGACATGGGCCGGCTCCTCGACGAGCTCGGCCACGGCTACGATTACGACATCGTGCCCCACGACGCGTTCCTCCAGCCCGCCGGGCTGGACCCCTACGACGTGGTCTTCCTGACCTGCGGCGGCGCGCCCGCCGAGTGGCTCGCCCAGCGGGTCGGCGACAGCGGGCGCGGCACGTCCGGCGTCTACCGGGCAAGGCGCGAGACCGCCCGCTCGCTCCACGATCAAATCCGCCAGTACGTCGACCAAGGGGGCACGCTCTACGTGTCCGATCTGCACCTCGACGTCCTCGCCATCGCCTTCCCGGAATACATCGACCGGCAGGCCGCCGACACGCGGGGGAGCGTGCAGACCGTCGAGGCGCGCGTCGCCGACGAGGGGCTGCGAAAACACCTCGGCGACCGGATCGCCTTGCGGTTCGACAAGCCGGCGTGGCGCCCCGCCGCGTTCAAGCCCAACCGGGTCGCGATCCAACTCGAAGGCGACTACGAACTCGTCAGCGGCGCACGCGCCAGCGGGCCGCTGATGGTCAGTTTCACCCACGGCACGGGGACGGTGATCTTCACCTCCTTTCACAACGAGGCGCAGAACAGCCAGGTCGAGATGCTGCTGCTCCGCTACCTCGTCTTCACCACGGTCACCGCCCGCGAGCAGGAAGGCGTCCGCCAGGTGCTCGTCCGCGGCGGGTTCTCGCCCAGCCAGCGAAACCTGCTCGCCCTTTCGACCGACGAGGAGCCGGTCAGCGACACCTACGACTGCCGCCGCCCCGGCCCCTTGCGCTTCGTCCTCGGCTTCGCCAACCGGGGCGCGGAACTGAAGCTGATCGTCACCAGCCCCTCGGGCGAGCGTTTTGAAAAAAGCGGCCGCGAAACGTTCACGATCCCCGTCGACCGGGCGGCGGTCGGAACGTGGCAGTACACCATCGCGCCGGTCAAGGTGCCCTACCGCAACTTCCCCTTCACACTGACGATCGGCGAGAAGACCGGCGACTAACCCGACGTGTAAGCGAGGCCCCTCCCCATCATAGACTGACGCGTAAGCGAGGCCCTTCCCCATCCCGCCCCGACGCGTAAGCGAGGCCCCGCCTGTTACCCGGCCTCATTTACGCTTCGGGTTGACGATCGGCTCGTGAATAGTCTGTGCTGAATGAGCTTGCGTGATTCCGGGAGGAATTCACGAGAGCGCGATCGCCGCGTGGGCTTGCCCCGCGGCGCGCCTGCGCTGCGGCACAACCCGTACGTAACGAAGTGCGGGGCAAGGCGCACGCGGCGATCTGAACAGCAGCCGCTTCTTTCACGAATCACGCAGGTTGATTTAGGCAGTTTACGCCCAGCGACCCGGCTCGTGAGTTTTCATCGCCGAATGCCCTGCCACTCCCCGGGCGCGTCAGCCAGGGCCCGGCGGAAGCGGAAGCCGGGGCCAATCTGCGCGAGGCGATCAAGGAGTGCCTGGAGGAGCGGGCAGAAAAGGGGGATGCCGCCGAAGGTGCAGACCCGCCAGATCGACGTTGTCTTCCGACGCCGCCGCTGCCGATTCTGATGCCCCGCCGATGGCCGACTCGTGGTGGGCCGGCGCTCCGCGCGTGGCGATGCGAGCGCCGCTGCTGGTGCTGCGCGGATTGGCGATGCCGGCTTCCGTGGTGATGGGCCGCTCTGGACCGCCCTGCTGACTCCTGCCCCCCACTAACCCCCCCGGAGAGGCTGGAGACCCGTCCCGCGGATGCGGGTATCTGGCAGCATTCGCACCGGAATAAACATTACAAATGAATTATTTGACACCACCATATTTTGTGGTTATTGTGGACCCGAACAAGCCAGGAGCCAGGAGTCCGAGAACAGGGGGCAAACGGCGGAATAATCGAATCGCGAACGTCAAACATCGAAACAACAATGACTCGAAAAACCGGAAGCCAAACGGAATGCATTCCGTTCTACCCCAACCACCAACCACCAACCACCAACCACCGTCCCCCCCGGAGAAAGCCAAATGCGCAAGTTCCTCCACACCCTCGGTTCCGCCAAGAAGCGTTTGTTCCCCGGTAGCGAAACAAGCGCCGCCAAGGCCGCCCGCCCGCGCAGCCGGCTCCAGCGATTCGAACAACTCGAACAGCGGACGCTCTTGAGCATCACCAGCGAGGGGCTTGCAACACTCAACATCGACCTGGCCGATTCACTCGAAACGGCTTACGACCTTTACACTCCGGATGCCCCCGACCTGGACTCGGCCAGCGACACCGGCATGTCGTCGACCGACAATATCACCAGCGACAACACGCCGACCTTCACCGGCCTGGTGCCGCCGGGCTCGTACGTGGCCCTCTATGAAGGCGACGTTCTCCTCGGCTCACAGCAGCTTGCGGCCGAAGTCGAAGCCTACGCGATCACGTCGTCGCAGTTGGCCGACGGTGCTCACGAGATCACGGTCAAGGTGGCCGCGAGCGCCGAAGCGCCCGAACACAAAGTATCGCCCGCCCTGGAAGTCACGATCGATACGACCGCGCCGACCGTCACCGCGCCCGACTTGGCCGCCGCCAGCGATACGGGCATCTCCGACACCGACAACATTACCCAGGGCGCCTCGCCCCAGTTCACCGGCTCGGTCTCCGACTCGCTCAGCGGCATCTGGATGGTCACCGTGAGCACCGACGACGGGATGTCGATCGAAAACACGGATACGCCGTCCTATACCGTCACACTTCCCGGCGACCTGAACGAGGGCATTCGCACGATCACGGCCACGGCCTACGACATCGCGGGCAACACGGCTT
>JAMOAF010000699.1 GCA_023621895.1 Planctomycetota bacterium | reverse complement strand
AGCGCCTCCAGGTGCAGGACCGGGAGGAGTATCGTCTGTGGAGCGTCGGACGCGACGGCATTGATAATGACGCGGCCCCGCGGGACGTCGTGCTTTACGACCCTCGCCCCTGGACCTGAGGACATCCGCGCCGGCCCGCCAAGACGGCGCCGGCCGGCGGCAAGGAGGAGCAACACCCATGGACAAACGAATGAAAGTCGGCCTTATTGGGTATGGCATCATGGGCAAGACCTATGCCAATGCGCTCGCCACGTTCGGCGACGCGGCCGTGGCGGCGGTCGCCGAAATCGACCCCGTGAAACGAGCCGAGGCGCAGAACCTCCCCGATTGCGCCGTGTACGACCGGTTCGACGACATGCTGCGGAAGGAACGCCTCGACCTCGCCATCGTTTCCGTGCCCGACTACCTCCACCGGGAGCCTGTTGTGGTGGCAGCCCGGGCTGGCGTCCCGGTCCTGGTCGAGAAACCGTTTGCCACCACCCTCGAGGACGCCCACGCCATGATAGAGGCCATCGATGCCGCCGGCGTCCCCTGCATGGTCGAATTCTCGAACCGGTGGATGAACCAGTACGTCCTCGCCCGCGAACAGATCCACGAAGGCCGGTTGGGCCGCATCGTGTCCGTGACGGCCGACCTTAACGACACGGTCTTCGTCCCCACCGGGATGCTGCCGTGGGCGAGCCGGTCTTCGCCCGCGTGGTTTCTGATGAGCCACACGGCCGACCTCGCCGCCTGGGTGACCGCCAAACACCCCGTCCGCGTGTTCGCCCGCGGCGTCCGGCAGGTGCTTTCGGCCCGCGGCATCGACACCTGGGATGTGATCGAAGCGCTGGTCGAATACGACGACGGAGCCGTGGGCCGGTTCACGAGCGGCTGGGTCCTGCCCAACGGGTTCCCCATCATCTATGAGTTCAAGATGCGGTTCGTGGGCGCCGACGGCCTCATCGATATCGATATGTCGGACCAAGGCATCCACCTCGCCGACGCCAACCGGCTGCTCCATCCCCACGCCGCCTCCGGGCTCATACGCGGACGTTACGTCGGCAGCCTGTTCAACATGCTGCGCGACTTTCTCCGCGACCTCCGCGAAGGCCGCGAACCCAGCGTGACCGCCCGGGACGGGCTCGAAAACACCCGCTTCCTCGTGACGGTGCATCAGTCCCTCGAAACGGGCCGCCCCGTCGACATACCCCGGTAGACGTACCGCCAGCCCCGCGACGGAACCACACTCCACAGCACGCCAGCCCGGCGCGGCGATTTGCGCGGGACGCGCGTAATGCGCTAAAATGATTATCCTGAATAGGATAGACATAAAGGAAGTCTCATGGTACGCAGCATGACCGGCTACGGCAAGGGGACGGCCGAACTGGATGGGGACTGTGTTTCCGTCGAGTTGAGCGCCGTCAACCACCGGTTTCTCGACTGTAGCGCACGGCTTCCGTTCGCCTGGGCCGGATTGGAGCCGGTCGTGAAGGAGACGGTTCGGAAGCGGGTCTCGCGCGGCAAGGTGTCCGTTACGGTGACGCGGAAGCACGGGAACAGCGGGCGGCGGCAGAGTATCTGTTTCGACCGGGATATCGCCCAGCAGTATATCGACGCGTCACGGAAACTGGTGCAGCAGTTGGGTTCCATGGAGACGCTGCGTCTGGACGTGCTGGCCCGGTTGGACGGTGTTTTCTACCAGGAAGAGCCCGAAGAGGACCTCGACAAGGCGGCCGTGGTGGTGGTCGAGGCGTTGGAACAGGCCCTGGAGCGGCTCGACGCCATGCGGGCCACCGAGGGCAAGGCGCTGCGCGAGGAGTTGGTCCACCGGGTGGGCTGCATGCGTGAGGCGCTGGCTCTGATTGAGCAGCGGCTGCCCGAGTTGAACGCGGTCTATGAACAGCGGCTGCGGGCCCGGATCGAGGAGTTGCAGGGCGAGACCGCCCTTACAGAGGAACGCTTGGCGATGGAGATCGCCCTGATGGCCGAGAAAGGCGATGTGACCGAGGAGGTCGTGCGCCTGAAGACCCATCTGGACCACGCGTTGAACCTGCTCGGCCGGGACGAGCCCGTAGGCCGGGAGCTCAACTTCCTGGCCCAGGAGCTGCACCGCGAGGTGAGCACCCTTGGGGCCAAGGTTCGCGACGGGGATGTGATTAAGGAGGTATTGCGCGCCAAATCGGAGCTGGAACGCTTTCGCGAGCAGGTCCAGAACGTCGAATAGGCGGGGGGGATGGACCGGCGCGTCCGGTCGAGTGTAGCGCGGAGCGAGTGAATACCCAAGGAACCATATACATCATATCGGCCCCGTCCGGCGCCGGGAAGCACACGATCCTGCGCCGGGTGATGCAGGATGTCGACGGGTTGGAGTATTCGATATCGGCTACGACGCGGCCGCCTCGGGAAGGCGAAGTCGACGGCGTAGACTATCATTTCCTGGGCCGGGAAGAGTTCTGTCAGCGGATCGAGACGGGCGCGTTTGTCGAATGGGCCGAGGTGCACGGCAACCTGTACGGCACTTTGCGCGAGGAACTCGACCGGCGCATTAGTTCGGGCAAGGACGTGATCCTGGAACTCGACGTGCAGGGAATGCGCAATACGAAGGCCCAGTTTCCATCGGCGGTTACGGTGTTCATCATGCCGCCATCGCCGGAAGTTCTCGAGCAGCGGCTTCGGGCCCGCGGCACCGACGCCGAGGCTGTTATCCGGGTGCGGATGCGCAACGCGGCCGGCGAGATGGCGGCCCGCGGTGAATACGACTATGTAATCGTGAACGATCAGCTAGACGAAGCCGTTAACAAGATGAATTCCATCATCCGTGCGCATCGGGCCCGTTCTGTTTCCCCGGGGCCGGCCGGCGCATGGCGCTGTGGAGAAAGCGACGAAAGGGATCCGAATGCGACTCTATTCCATTGAAGATTTTCAGGTGAAGATCGACAGCATATACCGCCTGGTGATTGTGGCGGCGCGGCGAGCGGGCCAGATCAACCGGCCCGAGTCGCGCCCATTGGTGGCAACCCGCTCGAAGAAACCGACCGTCATCGCCCTGGAAGAGATCGTCGACGGCAAAGTCACCCACACGACGGGAGTCCACGATGAGGAGGATTTTCTCGAGTAAGGAGATCGTCCTCGGCGTGACGGGGTCCATCGCCGCGTACAAGGCTTGTGAGATTGCGTCGCGCCTGGTCGAGTACGGGGCCCGGGTCACGCCGGTGCTGACGGCATCGGCTGTCCAGTTGGTGGGTCCGGCGACTTTCGAGGCCCTGACCGGGAACCGGGCGATTACCCGGCTGTTCGACCCCATCCAGAATCCGGACATCGAGCACATCGCGGTGGCTACGCGCGCCCACCTTTTCCTGATTGCGCCGGCAACAGCCAACATCCTCGCCCGAGCGGCCCATGGCCTCGCCGACGACTGGCTCACCACCACGCTGTTGGCCACGCGCGCCCCGGTCCTGTTTGCGCCCGCCATGAACGCCAATATGTATGCGCACCCCGCAACTCAGGCCAACATCGCCACGTTGCGAGAGCGCGGCTGCCATTTTGTGGGCCCTGCCGCGGGCCGGCTCGCCTGCGGCGCGGTAGGCGTGGGCCGGATGATAGACCCGGCAACGGTGGTCGAAGCCGCGGCCCCGCTGGTTTCGGCGCGGCGCGAGCTTGCCGGGCGCCATGTGCTTATCACCAGCGGCTCGAATCGCGAGCCCATCGACCCCGTGCGCTTCATAGGCAACCGGTCGTCCGGCAGGATGGGCCGGGCCCTTGCGTTTGAGGCGCTCGTCCGGGGCGCCCGGGTTACCGTGGTTACGGGCCCGGCGGACGTGGCGCCGCCCTACGGGGCCGAGGTGGTCGGCATCGAAACCGCCCGTGAGATGGCCGAGGCCGTGCAAAGCCGCCTCGAACACGCCGATATCGTTATTGGAGCCGCGGCCGTGGCCGACTACCGCGTCGAGAGCGCCGCCTCCGCGAAGATCAAGAAATCGGGCGCGCCTGTCACGCTCACGCTGACGGAGAACCCCGATATTATCGCCGATGCGGCTGCCCGCAGACGGCCGGGCCAAGTGGTTGTAGGGTTTGCCGCGGAGACCGAGCGGTTGCTGGACCACGCCTGTGAGAAACTGGAACGCAAGAAGCTGGATCTTGTCGTAGCCAACGCGGTGGGGGAGGAGGATAGCGGATTCGGATCTGATACGGTCCGCGCCGCCTTCGTCGCGCCCGGGCGACGCATCGAGGAGCTGTCCGTGCTCACCAAGGCGGAACTCGCCGCACGGCTTTTCGACCGCATCGCGGAACTGATGTAGCCCCGGGCGGGGCGCGGTCGTCTGCGCGGCGCGTCAGTCGGTCCTGCTCGCCATTTCGAAATTCAGCGTCGCTTTGAGGAACAACTGCTGCATGCCGATGCCGGGAGAGGCTACCCGCTGGAGGAGGATCCGGGCGCTTTCCTGGCCCATCTCGAATCCGCGCTGGGTGGCGGTGATCAGCGGCACATCGAGGACTTGGGCCAGCTGATTGTCATCCACGGTCGCCAGCTCGACGTCCTCCGGCACCCGATAGCCCAGCACCGCCAGCTCGTCAAGGAGGTCGGCCGCCACGCCGTCGTTGACGCAGAAGAACGCCGTGGGCCGGCGCCGGTGCGCCATGATCCGGTTCACCACCGCCGCCATCCGTTCCGCCTGCGACGAGGTCACGCCCATCAATTCCTCGGAAAACGCGGCCCCCGCTTCCTCGAGCGCCTGCCGATGCCCCGCCATTCGGTCTTCGATGGTGGTGTTGTCCGTGTCGGCGGTCATGAAACCGATGTCGCGATGGCCCCGTTGAAGCAGCGCCCGGGTCAGGTCGTAGGCGACGCCCCGGTTGTCGGTTACGACGAAATCCGTCTCGATCTCCCGCACATAGCGGTCGATGAGCACAAATGGATACTTGGCTCTGCGGAACTTGTGCAGGAGGTCCAGGGTCCGTTCCGAGGTGTGCTGCAGCCAGAAAGCCATGCCCTCGATGCCGCTGTTGCGAAGGTCC
>JAMOAF010000501.1 GCA_023621895.1 Planctomycetota bacterium | reverse complement strand
AAAAACCCGATGCTGTTTGCAGGCATCGAAGTAATCGCTTGCGGGATTATCCGTCTCGGGGCCATCCCGGGGGTAAACGGGTACGGATCGAGAAGCTAGTCAACTCGGCCGCAGGGCCGCCTGTGGAACAGTGCGAACCGGAACCGCCACGGTGCCGGCGGCCGAGTTTTTTTCTCCACCCGCTCATGGCGGCGGGGCAACCGAACCGGTTGTCTCCAGCCCGCCGGCTCTTGCGGGGTGTTGCCCAGAGCGACTCGCGATACCCCCTCGCTGGGAGGGTTTTCAAATGAGAAACCAACTCGGCGAGGGGTGGTCCGTCTGGGGGTGGGCATCTATACTTTGGCTAGCCGGCCTCTCGGGCGCTTTTGCGCCGAAGTGCTGGCCAGTTGCACAAATCGTTGAGTAGCCACCGGTTGGTTAGGGGTCTCGATTCCGGCGACCCCGCGGCGTGTGGGTCGCTGTGCAATCTCCATCGATGAAGGAGGTTTGACATGCCCGCAACGAAGCTCAAACGATTTCTGGACGAGAGTCACATCCGCTACGTTTCGATCCGGCATTCACCCGCCTACACTGCCCAGGAGACGGCCGCCTCGGCCCACATTCCGGGCAAGGAAGTCATCAAGACGGTGATGCTCTACATCGACGGCGAGTTGGCGATGGCCGTGCTGCCGTCCACCCGGATGCTCGATTTGGAACTCCTGCGCCACGCCGCCGATGCCGAATCGGTCACGCTCGCCACGGAAAACCAGTTCAAAGACCGTTTTCCCGATTGCGAGGCCGGCGCGATGCCTCCCTTCGGCAACCTCTACGAGATGCCGGTCTATGTCGATCGCAGCGTGACCCTCGATGACCAGATCGCTTTCAATGCCGGTTCCCATGCCGAGTTGATCCAGTTGGATTACAGCGATTTCGATAGCCTGGTCCACCCGATCGTCGCTGAATTCGCCTACATGACCAAGGCACACGTGTGAGAACGGTGGCGGAGCCAGTTGCGGCACTCGAGGGAGGTCTCGATCCGCGCGCACGGCGAACACAGCGTAGCGACGCGGGTTGGGGAACCGATTGTGGCACTCGAGAGACGGCTTCCGGTAGCCTCGGTCTCTCGGAGATCGAGAGCGTTTCGGAGCGACGCGTCCACGGGGAAACAAGCAGGAATGCCGATCTACGGAGCGTATTGCAGCCGCAAGGGGCAACCGGCTTTGCGATAGCGATTGACTCGCCGGCGTTCAGCGCCGGCGGCCGCTCGCCGGAAACAGGCCCGACAAGTCCCGCCCCACAACGTATACCGGGTCCTCCGTCAGCTCCAGCGCCTTCAAACCGGCCAGCCGATTGCCCATCGCGTCGAAGACCTCGGCATCGGCCTGTTGGAGCTTGATTTCCTTGCCGCGCCCAGTGTCCCACGCGATGGCCAGTTGACCCTCGGGCGAAAAGAGGATCACGGCCCACGCCCCGTCGCGCTGCCACAGGGTGAGCGGTTTTGCCCCCGCGGTCAGTCGTGAAAAAACGGCCGCGGCCACCACCCCGCGCTTCGGGGCAAGGGCGTGCTTCTGGTGCCGAATCAGGCCGAAATTGTCCTCGTTGTATTGAGCATTGAGACCGTCGTTCTTGAAGTCGTACCAATACACCTTCTCCACGACTTCGATCGAGCGCAGCAAGGCCATAGTGCGGACGAAGTAACGCGCCTGCGTCCGCTCGTCCACGCCCCGCTCGTCCCTGTGCGTCGGCCAGCCGATCTCGGTGACCCAGAGCCTGGCCGGCCCTCCTTCCGCCTCGACCATCGCGGCGACGGTGCGAATCTCGCCCACCAGGTCAGTTTCCTCGGGCGAGCGGGGATAGCGGTAGCAGTGGACGGAAAACGCGTCCATGGACCCGGCGCCGCCGGAGCGAACCATGCCGCGAATCTGCTCGAAGTGGTGGCCGCTATGCTCGCCGCCGAGGCCGACGACGGTAACTTCGCCTTCGCCGCCCGCACGGATCGCGCGATAGGCCGCCCGGAGCAGCCGGCCATAGCGCTCGGGCGTGTTTTCACCCGGCTTGCCGCGCATGCCGCAGCCGATCGTCCACTCGTTCCAAATCTCAAAGTCGCGGACCTTTCCGCGGAGCATCCGCGCCATCGCCGCGGAGTACTCGGCATAGGCGGCCACCGCCTGGCTGGAATTCGGGAAACCGCCATCATCATAGAGGCGGTTGCCGTAGTCGAGGATCAACAGCGGGCTGAGCCCCAGCTTTTCCGCCCTGGTAACGAACTCGGCGCCGTAGGGAGGAATTTCATAGCGGCCCTTCTCGTGCTCGACACTCGACCAGGAAATCTCGTCGCGAAATTCGGTCAACCCATAACGGGCGAGCAGGTCCATGCACTCCAGGGGATAAGCCGAGCCGCGGAAGTGGCAGCCCATGCCCACGAACGGGTTGCGCTTGCCGGCATTCGGCAAGGCGGCCCACGAAAACAGCCGCACGTCTGCATCGCGGCCGCCGCGCACAAGCGCGATGCGGCATTCGAAGTAGCCCTGCTCCGGGATCGTCCGCGAAATCAACGTCTCCTCGGCCGCTCCCTCCCCGTTGGCAATCGTGCGCCCGAAATAGTCGCGAATCTGCCAGCGGATGCCGTCGCCCTCGCCCTTGGCCCGGATGCGGACCGTCTCTCCCGGCAGGTAGACATTGCCGAGCCGGGCGCCCGATGCCTCGATCGCCAGCGCATGCGATTTCTCGATCGGCTTGAAAAGACCCACGCCGTCGATCCGCAGCGAGCCCGAGCCTACGTATCCCCGCTCGGGCCGATCGGCCACAATCGAATCCAGTACGACGGGGTAATCGAGCTTTCCGTTGCCGTCGCCGCCCCACGACAATCCTTGCGGCTCTAGCGCCGCCGCCGTAAACGACCAGCCGTCGCCGCCGGATCGGGGCAGGTTGAGCTGGTGCGTTTCGCCGCTCTTGTCCCGGATGCGGAGTCTCAGTGCCAGCGGACGAGCGTCGAATCGGCACCAGAACCCCAGGACCGCGCCGGGCTCGCTGATTTCCACTCCGGGGCCGAACTCGACGTATTCGAAGTCCGGCTTGCCGGCGAAGCGGTAATCCACGCGCAACGCCTGCCGGCCCTCGCACGCCGCCGCGTCGACCGCCGCGGCCGATTCCGCCTGCTGGACTCCCCGGTGGCTCGCCCAGCCGCCGGGGCCGTCTTCGAAATCCTCGATCATCCGCACCAATTCATACTGGCCCGCTAGCGGCCGCGCGGCTTCGGGGCAGGAGACCGGCGTCCACGAGGCGGCGGACACGCCGGCGGGAACAGCGCAGACTGACAAGATACCGATCAGTCGAAGCGGGAATTTCATCGAATCTCGTCTCGCTCACTCCCCGACAGTTTCTTCCCCGATCCAAGCCAGATAGTCGGCGCTGGCGGCCACGATCGGCAGCCCGACGATCTCCGGCACCTCGTACGGATGGCCGGCGCGGATCTCGCGCTCGACTGCTTCGTACAGCGCGCTGCGCGTCTTCGCGCTCAATTGCCACTCGTCGGCCGATTCGACCTTGCCCCGCCAGCGGTAGACGCTCGTGATCGGGCCGGCAATCTGCACGCAGGCGGCCAGCCGCTTCTCGACCAGCCGATCGGCAATCCGCCGCGCGTCTTCCTTGCTTTGAACCGTCGTGACCACCTGGAGATAATCGTTCATCCGCATCATCCGTAATCTGGCAGGGATCGTGATTGCTATTTCTGACCGCTCGGCTTGTACCCGCGATCCTTGCGCAATTCCTCGATTGACTGCCGGAGCGAGTCGATCCGCCGATTCAACTCTTCCAGCCGTTTCTCCAGTCTGCCGTCGCGCTCCGGCGAAAAAGGAACGAACGCCTCGGCGCCCAGCGGCAGCCGGGCTATCGCGCCGGCTTTGCCCAGCATCCGTTCAACGTAGGGGCGAAGATCGTCGGGCAATGCGGCCAGGTCGTCTTCCTTGACGTTCCACGTCTGATCACCGCGGGTGACGGTGACCTCGGCCGGCTTCTCCCCTTCTTTCTGAATCTTGATCGTCACGTTCTTCGGCAGCTTGTTCGCGCCCCCATCGCCCGGCTCGTCGCCGGTGATGATCGCGCCGGGGTGCCAGAATCGCAGGCGCATCGACGGGCGGCCGCCCTTGCCAGGCTCCCACTGCTTCATGAAGTCGTAGAACTTCTGCCATTCCCCGGAGGGCGCGAAAGCGGCGTCAGGACCCGGCGGCTCGACGGGCGGCCGCTTCTCGGGTGTCACCTCGACGGTCTTCCGCTCTTTGCCGCGGACCAGTTCCACCTTGAGCGCGGCTTCCTTGACCGCGTCGACCGCGTCGATCAGGTCCTGGACCTTGGTCAGCTTCTTGTCGCCCGCCCGCGTCAGCACGTCGTACTTCTGAATCCCCGCCTTGGCCGCGGGACTCTTGTCGATAATTGCCTCGACCAGAATGCCCTCGTCCTCGGCCAGCCCGAGATGGAACCGCAGTTCCGGCCGCGCGCTGACGCACTGAAGGCCGATCCAATACTCGCTCGGCTCGACAGCCGCCTGCTCGCCGGCCACCTGCCAGGCCCCCTGCGGAACATCGCCGACTGCCGCGTCTGGCCGCGAATACATCATCGCGCCGCCGCCCGTTCCGCCAAACGGCGTCAGGAAAGTCGGCGGGGGCATTTGTCCCGGCTCGGGCGGCCGCGGTTGGCCGGCCTCTTGGCCCGAGGCGGCGCCGGCAGCCAGCAGAGTCAACACGCAGCCCAGAGCGACTGCGAAACATCGATGGACAGAACCGTTCATGAGAAACACCTCCTTACACGCCTCCCGAAACGCTGTTGGGAAACTCAAATCGAACGCGGTCCGCTTTCCGCTCTCCTACTGATAGTCGCGGTTGCCGACGTACTGTAGTTGAACTTCATCGACCGGGAACACCACCGGCTTGCCGTCTTCCGTCACGTAGGGAATGACATGGCGCTGCTGCCGGACTTCGTGCCCCCGTTGCTGGAGCGATTGAACGACGCTCTCTGGAACGGC
>JAMOAF010000705.1 GCA_023621895.1 Planctomycetota bacterium | reverse complement strand
GCGACAAATGGAGTTGTCGACTCGTGACCGTGGATGTGGAATGGAATTCGCGCATCTTGACGCACGGGAGTCAACGGTGTCTTTTGCTTCGCCATTGGACTGCAAAGAACAGGTGCGGCAAGCAGTAGACATTGTTGATCTCGTCGGAAAATACATTCAGCTTCGGCGGCAAGGCCGCAACTACGTGGGATTGTGCCCCTGGCACGACGACACCAAGCCCAGTCTACAGGTCAATCCCCAGCGCCAGTCGTTCAAATGCTGGGTCTGTGACATCGGGGGCGACGTCTTCAGCTTCGTGATGCAGATCGAGGGCGTCGAATTCCGCGAAGCCCTCGAAATGCTCGCCGATCAAGCGGGAATCTCCCTCGAGCCGGCTCATCGGCCCAAACCGTCTCCTTCCAACGCGCCCAGCCAGGCGGCCGGGCCGGCGAAATCCACAAGTGGCGAGGGCAAACGAGCCCTTTACCGCGCCATGGCCTGGGTCGAGAAGCAGTACCACGAGTGCCTGCTCAACAGCCCGGATGCCGAGCCAGCCCGCCGATACCTCGCCGAGCGGGGGATCTCCGCCGAAAGCGTGCGGAAATTCCATCTCGGCTTTTCGCCTCTTCGCCGCGATTGGCTGCTCGGATTGGCCGGTGGCGCCAACGCCCGTGCGCGGACACTGGAAGCAATCGGCGTCTTGGCTCAATCTCAGGGCGGGCCGGGCTATTACGATCGATTTCGCGGCCGCGTGCTGTTCTCGATCCGCGATACGCAAGACCGGCCGGTTGGCATCGGTGGCCGAATCCTGCCCGAATCAAACCTCGCCAGCCCCGCCAAGTACATCAACTCGCCGGAGACCCCCCTGTTCTCCAAGAGCAAGCTGCTCTACGGACTCGACGTGGCTCGCGAGGCGATTCGCAAGAGCCGCACCGCCCTGGTCATGGAGGGCTACACCGACTGCATCGTCGCCCACCAATCGGGTTTCGACAACGCCGTGGCCGTGCTGGGAACAGCCTTGGGACCGAACCACGTGCGGATTCTGAAGCGTTTTGCCGACCGCATCGTCTTGGTGCTCGATGGCGACAGAGCGGGGCAGAAACGGGCGGAAGAAGTCCTCGAGCTGTTTGTCGCCGAGAACGTCGATCTGGCGATTCTCACCCTGCCCGACGAAACCGACCCCTGCCAATTCCTGCTCGAACGCGGAGCCGGCGCGTTTGCCGACCTGCTTGAGTCCCAGGCCGTCGACGCGCTGGAACATGCTTTTCGTTCGGCCACTCGAAACATCGATCTGGACCGCGACGTCCACGCGGCCAGCGAGGCCCTCGAACGGATGGTGGGGATTCTCGCCAAGGCGCCGGTCCTGCGCTCCGATTCGGCGACGGAAAACGTGCTGCGGCGAGAAAAGATCCTCGAACGGCTGGCGCGGAGCTTTCGCGTCCCGGAGGAGGAGGTTCGCCGCAGGCTGACGTCGCTGCGGCGGGCGTCAAGCCGCCGACCCGGGGGCGGACCGCAAGAGCCAGGCTCGCCGCAGGCGCCCCAGCGGGCGCAAATCGCCCCCTGGGAACGCGAACTGCTGGAGATTCTAATCCGCCAGCCGGAGCTGATCGCGCGCATCCGCCAGCACGTTGCGGAGGATAAGCTGGCGTCTCCCCCCGCCCGCGCGGTGTTTGCCCGCTGCTGCGCGATGGCCGACGCGGGGATCGTGCCCGGTTTCGATCGGTTGATGCTCGAATTTGACGACGCACGGCTGAAGAGCCTGCTAGTCGACTTGGACGAGGAGGCCGCGGCAAAACAGATCAACAGCCCGCAGGACCTCCTGGAGGAGTGGATCAGCCGGTTCATCCGGCGGGAACAAGACAAGCAGTCGCCAACCATAACCGAAACCCTTCGCGAAGGAGGATTGGACGAGACCGCGCAGACCGAAATGCTGCAAAGACTTCTGGAGCAGCACCGTGCCCGTCACGGCATTTCCGAACCCACGGATGGGTGAGGGTCGTGCATGGGCGGATCGAGACAGCCCGCCGCTCCCGTACGGCCGAGGGCTGCCGGCGATCGCCTTCTGATGGATCCAGCGCGCCCGTTGGGGCGTGGAAGGAGAGACAGGGTGGACCATTTCGATAAGGACATGCGTGATTTGGTCGCCAAGGGGAAGTCGCAAGGCTACTTGACGTATGACGAGGTAACCCGGGTCTTGCCGGACGACGAAGTCGACCCCGACAAGCTCGACAATCTTCTGATTCTTTTGGACGAGCGTGGCATTGAGTTGGTGGTGTCCCCCCCCGAAGGCGAGTTCTTCGACCCGTCATCCACCAATCCGGCCGCCGATATCGAGGCCCAGACTCAAGATTTGGCTGAAGGCCAGGTGCCGGTCGATCCGGACCTCAAACGGATCGATCCGGCCGATTTCCCCAAGTGGAGCAACGATCCGATCCGGCTCTATCTGAGCCAGATGGCCGAAATCCCCCTCCTGGCACGCGAGGAGGAGATCTCGCTGGCCAAGAAGATCGAAATGACCCGCAAACGGTTCCGCCGAACGGTGATCGGCTGCCACCTCGGCATGCAGACGACGTACAGCACGTTGTCCAAGGTGCACAAGGGAGTCCTGCCTTTCGACCGGACGATCAAGGTCTCGTTGACCGAGCGGCTGACCAAGGAGCAGATCCAGGCCCGAATGCCGCATAATCTGCGGACATTGGGGCACCTGCTGGAAGAGAACCGCCGCGATTTCAGCTTGCTGATCCGCCGCGGCACCGACGCGGAGGCCCGCCTGGCGGCTCGCCAGCGGTTTATCCGCAGACGGGGCAAGATTCTCGTGCTGCTCGAGGAGTTGAGCATGCGCACCCGCCGCGTGCAAGCCATGATGCGGCAGTTCGAGGACGTCGGCCGGCGGATGGAGGAGATTCGCGACCGACTCCGCCTCCTGGTCGACACGCCGGCCACCCGGGAGCAGCGCGCGAATCTGCGCCGCGAATTCCGCGATCTGATGATCCTCACTGGCGAGAGCCCCAAAAGCCTCCGCCGCCGCTGCGAGCAGATGCGGCGGCAATTCGAGGACTACGAGGCAACCAAGCGTCAGCTTTCCAGCGGAAACCTGCGGCTTGTCGTCTCGATCGCCAAAAAATACCGCAATCGGGGGTTGAGCTTTCTGGACCTGATCCAAGAGGGCAATACGGGGCTGATGCGGGCGGTCGACAAGTACGAATACCGCCGCGGCTACAAGTTTTCGACCTACGCCACCTGGTGGATCCGCCAGGCGATCACCCGGGCAATCGCCGACCAGGCGCGGACGATTCGCATCCCCGTGCACATGATCGACGTGCTGAGTAAACTGAAAAATACGTCCAAGAGGCTCTTGCAAGAACTCGGCCGAGAGCCGACAACAGAAGAAACGGCCGTGGCTGCCGACCTGTCGCTCGAAGAGACGCGGCGCGTCCTGAATATCGGCCGCCAACCGATCAGTCTCGACCGGCCGATCGGCGAGAGCGAGGATTGCAGCTTCGGCGAGTTCATCGAAGACGACCACACCGCCAGACCTGAACGGTCGGCCAACAATGAGCTGTTGCGGGAGAAAATTGAAGTCCTCCTCAAAACCCTCACCTATAGGGAACGGGAGATCATCCGGCTGCGTTACGGGCTGGGTGATGGCTACACCTACACCCTCGAGGAGGTCGGCCGGATCTTCAAGGTCACCCGCGAACGAGTCCGCCAGATCGAGGCAAAAGCCGTGCGGAAACTCCAGCACCCGGTCCGCAGCAAACAGCTCGAAGGATTCCTCGAGCGTGTTGCGGGCTGACGAAACCCGTCAAGCCGCCGGCCTGACAGCCGGCGGCTTTTTTTGTTGGCGGCGCTGGGCTGCGCCCCGCGTCCGCCCTCCCGGCGGCGGTCTCCCGGCCCGTAGCACGGGTCCCCCCGCCCGTAGCACGGGTCTCCCGGCCCGTAGCGCGGGTCTCCCGGCCCGTAGCGCGGGTCTCCCGGCCCGTAGCACGGGTCTCCCGGCCCGTAGCGCGGGTCTCCCGGCCCGTAGCACGGGTCTCCCGGCCCGCAGCGCGGGTCTCCCGGCCCGTAGCGCGGGTCTCCCGACGAGGAACCATGCCCGAACGGGAAGAACGATTTTGAGATATTTGCCAATCAGCACCAGAATCAGCACTGAAACAAAATGACATCAGAGACGCACGGAGTAGCAGAGGCCCTGCGCACGCTCCACCGGATCCACCAGCAACTGAACGACCTGAAAGGGCGGCTTGCCCGCGGCCCCCGGCTCTTGCAGGCCCATGCGGCGGCCGTGGCCAGGCTGGAGGCCGAATCCGTCGCCGTCAAGAGCGAGCATAAGAAACTCCGCATCTCGATGGATCAGAAACAGTTGCTCCTGAGCAGCAACGAGGCGGCTGTCAAACGCCGCCGCCTCCAGTTGACCCAGGCCTCCGACAACCGCGAATACCAGGCGTTGAAAGACCAGATCGCCGCCGACGAAATGGCCAACAGCGTGCTGGCCGACGAGATTCTCGAAGGCATGGAGAAACTCGACGAATTGGCCCGGAAGATCGAGCTCGCGGAACACGCGCTCGCCAAGGGCAAGGCGGATGCCGAGAAGGCCGCGGCGGAAATCGCCCACGACGAGCCGCTGATCCGCGGCGACCTCAAGCGGCTTCAGGAAGAAATGAAACATGTCGAGGAGGGCGTGCCCAGCGAGTTCAAGGAGTTCTACGACCGGCTCGTCCGCAGCCGCGGCGCCGACGCCCTGTCGCTGGTCGACGGCCGGTTTTGCAGCGGCTGCAACCGGCAGATTCCCTTGAACCGCATCAACGCCCTGATGCTCGGCCGCCCGATCACCTGCCAGGCCTGCGGCCGGCTGCTCTACCTGCCGGAAGGCTACGAGCCGTAAGGTGGTGCAGAGCGGCCAACCTGCGGAGGTTCGAATCGCCATCACCATCGCCGGCAGCCAAGAGACTCCACATGGCCAACACGGCAGCGCCGCCCCACCGATCGGCGGACCATCGGGGTAACTCGGCGGGCCTGGA
>JAMOAF010001136.1 GCA_023621895.1 Planctomycetota bacterium | reverse complement strand
ATTTCGTGACTTGGTCGCCGGTGGCCGGGTTCTTCGCGGTCAACGTCAAGAGCTGGCCATCGGCGTTGTAGGCCATTTCGACGGTGACGTCCTCGTCGGGGTAATCCTCGTCGACGACACCGTCGACGTAGTTCTGGATGGTCTTGACGACCCGGCCGGCGGCGTCGAATTCCTGCCGGTCTTCGCGGCCGGCCGGATCGATCGTCTTGTAGGCCTGGCCGGCGTCGTCGTACTCGGTTGACGTGACCAGGATCGTATCCGTCCGATTCGGCACTACCGTAGCGCGATCGAAGGTTAGGCCGCCGTATGTGCCATAGTTGGCGACGGCGATCTGGCGACCGATCTCGTCCGCGTACATGGCCACGTAGGTAACGCGTGCCTTCGGTTGGCCGCCGGAGGGCGTGGTCAGTTCACCCGTGCCGGTCGCGTTGTGGAAGCGCTGACGGGTCGTGGTTTGCAGGACGTTGCCCGCGTCGTCGTAGGTTATTTCCGACTGTTCTACGATCGTGTCGTCACTGACGCTCGACGCATCCGCGTAGTCCGTCTCGTCCGTGTCGTAACCAAGGTATTGCCTGACGGCCCGACCGAGCGAGTCGTAGACCGTCTTGGTAAACGCCTGGCTGCCGGCCGGCTGTTGCTTGATGACATTGCCAATGGCGTCGTACCAGGTGTTGCCGACGAGCGAGTTGCCGACGGCGCCCGTGTCGACGTTGACGGCGAAGCGCTTCGTCTGGTAGACGCGACCGCGATCGTCATAATAGGTCTCGCTGCGGGCGAGCAACCGGTCGGCGCTGCCGGAGATCTCCAGGTAGCGCTCCTGCTTAACGGCCCGGTCGAGGTTGTCGTAGGTCGTCTGGCTGTAGACGGTCCGCCCGGCGTCGTCGGCCGGCGGATAGACGTGGAGCGTGCGGCCGCGCCAGTCGTACTCGAAGTCGGTCGTGTGCCAGGTGGCCACGTCGACGTGACGGGTTTCGGAAACGAGTTGACCCGCTCCACCGCCGCCGCAGGGACAGCCGGCGCTCCCAGCGCAGTATTCCCGCTCGGCGACCAGCACCATGTTGTTGTTCGGGTCGGGCGTGCCCGACGATGAGGAGGACGTCAACGAAGACGAGGACGACGCCCCGGAGCCGCCCGTGCAGAGGACGAGGTGTGGATCGCCGTCGGCGCCGGTCGGATCGGCGTCCGTGGCGCCGGAGTCGTTCGTGCCCACGTAGTCGGCCACTGCATGGCCCCGGGCGTCGAAGACCGTGCGACGGATCGTGCCGCCGGGCGTCACCGACTTGTTCTGCCGGCCTAGGCCATCGTAGCCGAAGGTCGACTCGTCGTAGTTGGTGCCCGAACTGCCGTCGCCCGAGGCGGGAATGGCGTGGTAGGCCCGGTTGGCCGTCAATTGGCCGGCGTTGCCATAGAGGCTGACGGACCAGCGGACGTAGCTCGATTGGGCGAAGGTGTCCGAAGCGGTCAGCTTGCCGGTGGTCGCAGCACGGACGGCGAAAGGCGACTCGCTGCGCGTGCCCGTGGCGTTGCGTTTCTCGATCCGCACGGGGTTCACCAGCGTGTAGTTGTAGCCACCTTGGCCGTCGCTCACGGCGTAGCCTTGGGCGGAGCGGGTTTCGCGGTCGGCCGTCTTGTAGACGGTCCAGGAGGCCGTGCGGACGGTGGCGCCGTCGACGGCGTGCTCGGGACCGAGGGTCTGGGTGAGGCGGTCGAGACTGTCGTACTCGAAGTCGGTCACCAGGTGCTTGCCGCCGCCCGTAGGAGTCGACCAGCCGCTCGGAACGGTGAGTTGGGTGTCGTCGACGTCGTCGATCGATTGCGTTGCGTTGCCCGAGGCGAGGTCGTATTCTTTGTACGTAATATACCCTCGTTCGTCTTTCAGCCATTCGAGGCGGCCGAACTTGTCGAAACGTTCGACCCGCGTGGCCGAGGTGCCCGAGCCGTTCTGCCAAGTGGGCACGGCCGGCAGCGTGGTCGTCCGCTGGAGCATCCGGACGGAGCCGGCATGCCATGTGTAGGTATAAGAAGTCTCGATCGGCGCGGAGCCGTCTTCGTTGGGGTAGACGGTCTCCCGGGCGATCAGGTAGACGGTCAGGTCAACGGCGCCGTTGCCCGAGCTGCTGCTCGACGAGGAGCTCGACGAGCCGCCGGGCAGCTCGACGCTGGCCGCGTGCTCGGTGTATTCGTACTTGCGGACGTTGATCTCGGCGCCGTCGCGGCCCTGTTTGACCTTGTCGAACTTCTTGTAGCCCTTGACGCCCGTGCCGCCCGTGCCGGTGGTCGTCTCGTCGTAATACTCGTAGACGTGAACCAGGCCCACGGTGTATTGGCCGCCGGAGGACTTATAGTCGGGCGTGATCGTGCTGCCGCTGACCGTGTAACCGGCCAGGGCCGACTGGGTGGCGTGGAGCGTGACGTTGCCGTTGGAGTCGTACTGGTAGAAGTTGAGCGTGCCGACGGCTTCGCTCAGTTCCTTCGATTCGGACAGAATGGTCTGCCCGTGGAAGTTCTCGTACGTCACCTGGACGGCGCAATTGCCGCGGGTTTCGAACACCTTGCTGGCGACGGCGTTGCGACTGCTTTCGCTGCCGCCGCCGTCGGTGTAGGCGTAGGTGGTTTCGACGCCGTCGGCCGACCGGCGTTTAGCCACGCGGCCTTCGGCGTCGTATTCGAAGTAGGTCGTGGCGTACTGGGCCAGCTTGGCATCAGAGGCCGTGTCGGGATCGCTGACCTGGGGATCGGCCATGAGCCGCTGGTAGGCCTCCTCGTCGAAGTCGTACTTGGGCGCGTTGGCGCCGCCGTTGGCGTCCGACTCGCCGTAGTGCTTGGTGAAGGTCTGGCCGATAGAGACCCAGGCAGTGTCTTGGTGGATCTGCCGGGTGATCGACTTGATGCTGTAGAGGGTCTGAGCGGAGCCGCCGGAACCGACGTCCACGGCGCCGTAGCTGAACAGGACCCGCTCGAGGTCTTCGAGGGTACCTGCCTTACGACGGACTGTGGCGGACTGGAGGTGCTCGTTGTCGGCAGCGTCGACCGTGTATTCGAAGTCCAGATACCGATAGATGGGCTGTCCGCCCTCCTGATAGGTTGCCACGATTCCCTTGATGTGGCCGCCGTCGGTGTAGGGGTAGGCGTTCGGGTTCCCGGGATCGTCGCGGTAGGCGGGATCGTAGACCGCGTAACCGTTTCCGCCGGGCGAGGTGTAGCGGACGAAGCGGCCCTTGGGCTCGTCGTCTTCGAAGCCGGTGAACTGCCAGATCTCGCCGTCGGGCGAGGTGAGGGTCCAACTGCCGTAGGCGAGGGTCCAGTCCTCTGCCGGTCTTTGTCCTTCGTACTCGCCGGTTGTCGAGTTCCACGTGAACCACAGCGGGGCCATGGGCGGGAGATTGACGATGACCCGCCGTGATGCCGGTTCCTCATTGGTATCGCAAATCCACGGCCAGGCGGCATTGAGCATGTTCGTGCCCGCGCCGAAGTCGTAGTCCGTGCGTTGGAACAGCGGCAGCTTCTTGGTGGAGACGAGGTTTTCGGTCTTGTACAGGCACGAGGGCGCCGGCGAGGCCGTGAGCTTGCAGACTGCCGGACCGGTGTCACAGCCGCATTGACCGCAGTCGAGTGGAACAACGCAGATACATTCGCAGTTATTGCAGGTGGTTGACATGTTCAGTTTCCTGTAGCTGGAAGGTGTGGTTTTTTGTGTGAAGACGAGGTTTGAGCCTGTCCGCGCGGTGTAGGCGTAGCTCGCAGGAATGTCGCTTGAAACAGATATCACCGTTGGGGGATGCGTGCCTCCGTCATGGTGCGGTAATGGTTATTTGCCACCATCCGCCGGGGTAGAAGTCGCAGCAGTCACACTCGTCGTCCTCCTCGACCAGCGGTGGTTCGAAGGGGGGGTAGGAGACCACCGGAAATACAACCACGAAGGGATCGCAGCTAAAACTGGCCTCCCAACGCGACCCCATCCCGAAGCCGCATTCCCCTCCGCCGGCGTGATAGCAGCTCCCGTCGGATCTGTCCCGGATAACCAGGCCAAACGTCTTGGCTTCAGCCGTGATGCAGGCGCTGTCCGGAGAACACGAGAACTCCCACATCGCATTCTTGAGGCACAAGGGAGTATCGGCGTTGCGGTCGCTGACCCAAGTGTCGGCGCCCACCAGGTAGTCGATATGGAACGACACGCCGTCGAGCGCGGCACAACCACCGCCGGCTGAGAAGGTAGCCAACAACCGGCGCGGAATGCAAAGGCCGTCGCACATACACTGATAGGCGCAGCAATGACTGGTGTGTGGCAAGGCGTTTCCGAAGCTGAAGCCCGCGAACTCGATGGTAGTCGTCCCGCCGTTTCCCAGGCCTGCCCTCTTCCCGGTCATGAACAGTTCGGGATTGCAGTCGAATGCAAATGTGGCTACAGAGAACGGCGACGGGGGCAACGAGAGAGAGAAGGTTTCGTCGGTAATGCAGACACCGACGGATTGCAGCGTCGAGTCCATCTGAGGCCCCACCTCGTACGCCTGAAGCAAGGTGTTGTTCCCGTTCTCCCTGCGGTAGAACCGTATTGCCGTGCTGGTGGACTGCTGTTCCACTTCGGCGAAGAAGTAGTTGTTCGCGTCGACGGCGTTGACAATCAGGCGAACCTTGTCGCCCACCGCCACTCCTCGGATCTCGCACGACGCAAACTGCTCCCTGGTATCGCTGAGTGCCGTGGCAAGCACACACGCGCCCGGCGTGCCGTTTTCTCGGAGGCAATCGGTGCCGGTGTACTCCCAATCACCGGATTCTTCGCTCCAATTGGCGTTAAGCGTCGTCGACGCATCCTCTTCAAAGTCGTCGCTGAAGACTGAACAAGTCTTGTCACAGCAACAGCAAGGGGCTGGGTAATTGTGTGTCATTGCATGCTTTTCCCTGGAAAGTTGTTACTTGGGATACGAGTCAAGACAATCGTTCGTGTTCGCGGAACGCGACCACGGACCGTTCCAAAGGGCTCGTCACATGTGAACGTGACGGCCACT
>JAMOAF010000508.1 GCA_023621895.1 Planctomycetota bacterium | reverse complement strand
TGTAGGGTGGTCCAGAGCGGCCCATTCCTCGGCCGGTGCGGATAGGCCAGCTTACCACAAGCCTCACAGATTCTCCTGTTGACCTCTTCCAAAACCGACCAACGCGCGAAAATCGCTGACGTGGACCCCCAAAAAGCCCACAAACCCATCTGGACCTACTCAGCGGACTGCGAGTACACTACGCCACGCAAATTCCAGCCGGAGGCGCCCCGGTTCTCGGTGCGCATCGAGAGCTGAGCGATTGCGGCGGACGATCCGTCGCGGCTGAACGAGGCGCCGGCGCATCTGCCGCGGCCCCGGCAAGCCGATTGACGTTGAAACCAAGGAAGGGTCAGCCGCCAGGCAGCCGGAGTCTGTTTCGGCTTTGGCTGGTGCAGGCGGTCTGCGAGGCGCGAGATTTTGTGCGCTGTTTCAGGAGGATCACGCAATGCCGTCCCGGCCGTCAACCATCCCGAACTGCCTGTTGGTTGTGTTTATTCTTGGCCTCGCTCTCGCGCCGCTGATCGCTGCCGCGGACGAGCCATCGGCGGCCGATCCGCCGACCGCAATCACGATGGTTCGTCCACTTAACCCGGAAGAACCCAAACAAGCACTTGAAACGCAGAAGGATGCCGCTCCCGCATCGCCCGCATCGCCCGCTTCGCCCGCATCGCCCGCATCGCTCCGGGCCGACCAGTCGGCCGACGCGCCGCAGACGTTGCCGGCGGAGTTGCCCGAGCCGGGTCAAACGCCAAACGCCCTCGATCCAAAAGCAGCCGCTGCGGCGGACGCCCCGCCCTCGGCCGGCACGGCGGAAGCCAGCTCACCGGCGCCGCCGAGCGTCGAGCAAGGCCTGACGAAAGCCTCGCCCGAAGGGCCAGCCGGCGACCTGAAGCCAATCCCCGATCCCGCGCCGAGTGGCGAAGTGAAGATCGAGACGGCCAGCTTCAAGGCGATCACTCCCGGCAAGTCAACCCTGGCCGAGGTTCAAGAGGCGTGGGGAAGCCCGACGCAGATGGCGGTCCAGGACAATCGGCCCGTGCATCTCTACCGGGTTGAACCGTTCGACCGGATCGAGGTGGCTTTCGTTGACAACAAGGTCACCTCGATCATCATCCGCTTGCAGCAGGCGGTGCCGGCGGGCCCATTGGCCGAACAGCTCAAGCTCGCCGACATCCGCCCCGTGCTCGTCTCGAATGAACTCGGCGAGATTCTCGGGCAGTCCTATCCGGAACGAGGCGTGCTGTTTGCCTTCGAACCGGCCGGCCAACCCGGTAAGGCGACGATGCGCGTGGTTGACGTGATCCTCGAACCGGTCACCGCGGAGGCTTTTGTCCTTCGGGCGGAGACCTATCTCGACACCGAGTTGACCGCCAGCGCGGAGGACCTGAAACACGCGATCCAGCTACAGCCCCAACTCGCCCGAGCCCATTGGCTGCAAGCCCGCGTAGCCGCCAGCCTGGGCAACATCGAAATGGCCCTTGCCAGCAGCGCCGAGGCGATCCGGCTGGAACCGGCCAATCCGCAATTCCTCGTTACTCGGGCGCAGCTCCTTCGCCAGGCCGGGCGGATTTCCGAGGCAATCCCCGACGTCCGAGCGGCAATCAAGAACTCGGACAACCGCCCCCACATCAAGGCCCGCGCCTTCTCGCTGCTCGGCGATTTGACCAATTCCGAGCCCAAACCCGACCACGCAAAGGCCCTGGAAAACCACATGCAGGCGATTTCCATCGCCGATCCGCTGATTTCCAGCCCCCATCCGGCAATCCGCACTGCCGCCATGGAGGTGATGATCGATGCCCACCTGGGGGCGTCGCAAGACATCGCCTGGGGCAGTTGGGAAAACAAAAAACTCGCAGTCAGCACCTGGCTCCAGCGCGCGAGCGAGTACGCCGAGGCAATGACCGCCATCGAGACCGGTTCCCATACCGATGCGTTGCGGTTCCGTGTGGCCACTCGTGCGCTGGCGGCGTGCGTCGGCGCGCAAGGCGAACTCAGCCCCGCTGACTGGACGCGGCGAGCCATCGAGGTGGGTGAACGAATGATCGAGGCAAACCAGGACCCCCACCGGAAGCAGCAGATCGCGTGGGACTTGGGATTGGCGCTCTACGACTCCGTCCAGGTCCACCAGGTCCGCGGCGAGCAGGATGTCGCCCTGGAGGTCGGACGCCGTGCCGCTGAACTGCTGGAACGCGGCAGCGAAGGCAACCAAAGACCGGCCAATTGGCTCCTCATGGGCCGCCTCTATTTCCGGCTCGGCACGATCTACGCCGTGAATAAGTCGGACCACCACGAAGCGGTTCGCTGGTTCGACAAGTCGATTCCGCTGTTCCAAAAGGCCGCCGACGGCATCCCGGCCCATGAAGTCGGACGGCTCGGGGAGACCCTCGTGAGCATGGGCGTTTCCTATTGGGAAGTGGGCAATCGGGAAGTCGCGTTGAACCAGACCAAGACCGGCGTCGAACTGATCGAAGCAGCCGTCGAATCCGGTTACATCGAAAAACTCGCCCTGGAAGTCCCCTACAGCAACCTCGCCACGATGCACCGCCAACTCGGAGAGAACGCCCAGGCCGATCGATTTCTGAAGATGGCGTCCGAGCATCGCGACACCCTCCGCTGAGAGCGTGCGAGTCCTCTTGCCCGGGAAAACAGCGCCCCCCCAAAGCGCCAGCCGAGCCATGAACCTCGAAATTCACCGGAACTCAGCGCCAAACCATTCCGAAAATGGCCAGTTCCCGGTTCGTCGGCCGGAATGCAAAAACTCTCCAGCTCGGGTCGTAACCCGGACGGAAATCCGCTATAATGCGGGCTTGCACTAGTAGGCCTACTGCGCGCCGATTGCTCAAATTACGGTGATCGATCCGGTGGCAAGCGGAGTTGTGGAAATCCCCCTGGCTGGAACCCATCTAGAGAGTGGCAAGACGCCATTCTTCTTAGGCAGTCCTTTTGCGCTTCCGGAATTCGTTGTCGGGCCGGAAAACCACCTCGTCGAGGCGGTCGTCTCGGCGATCTTGGATGGCGCGAGCCAGTCGTACAGCCCGCTCGTCGTCTGCGGGCCGACGAGCTCGGGCAAGACCCACCTGGTGGGCGGACTGTTTCACGCGTGGAAGAATGCCTACCCTCGGCGCCCCGCCTTATTCGTCACTGCGTCCGACTTTGCCAGAGAGTTTCGCGAAGCGGTGGAAACTAAAATGGAGGACCAGTTCCACGCCCCTTATGCTCGGGCGCAGCTCCTGGTTCTCGACAATCTCGAACAGCTCGCCGGGCGGCACCCCGCCCAGCAGGCTTTGACCGCCATGATCGACCACCAGGCGTCATCCGGCGGATGGGTCGTGGTCACAAGTCGCAGTCCACCCTCCCAAATACCGGGTCTCGTTGCCGGCCTCCAGGCTCGCTTGACGGCCGGATTGCTGCTGCGTCTGGCGCTTCCTGGAGTCGAGACGCGCGCCGCGATCCTCAATCGAGTTGTCGAGCTCCGCCATTTGAATGTCGCCGAGTCGGTACTGCAAACCCTCGCCGAAGGGCTCGTTGCGCCGGTGCCGGAGTTGATCGGCGCCCTGGTCCAGTTGGAGGCAGAAGCGCGCCTTGAAGGCCTTTCACCAACCGTTGCGGCCGCAAAGCGCCTGCTGGCCGCTCGCCGCGATGCGCGCCAGCCGACCCTGGCGACGGTCGCCAAAATAGCGGCGAAACACTACGGCGTTTCGGTCGCTCACCTCCGCAGCGCCTCGCGGCAGCGAGCGCTGGTCTCCGCGCGGAACATGGCCATGTACCTCGCCAGGAGCACCACGCAGAACAGCCTCAATCGCATCGGCGCCTATTTTGGCAACCGCGACCACACCACCGTTTCTCACGGTTGCAGAAAAGTGGAAGAATGCATGGAATCAGATCCGGCCGTCCGGAAAACCGCGGAGCAACTCCTCGCGAAGCTGCTCCTCCGGTAATTACGCCGCGGCCGCTCGGGGAAAACCTGTCGATGGAATGTCGGTCAAAGGGATGGTTTCCCCGCCTGTCGACAGCCAAATCCGCCCGTTCGGAAAACACCCATTTTCCCAACACGGCGCCAACCGGCAATCGACAGCCAACCAACAGTTTTTCCCCATCGAAAAAGACCCTGAAAAACTGGGAAAACCTCGCGTTTTCCCCGCCGATCCGCGGACGCGGGCGAACTTATCGACAACCGGGCCGGCCCTATTACTGTTACTGCTGGATTGAGCGAATAAAGAAGAGATAAGAATGAAACTCATTTGTGAACGCGAGAGACTGCTCCAGGCATTCCAAATCGCCGCCGGAGTCCCCGTAGCCCGAACCCCGAAGTCGATCTTGGAGAACCTCAAGCTCGAAGCGATTGGCAACGTCGCGACGCTGATGGCCACCGATCTGGAAATGGGCGTGCGCATCGACGTGCCGGGAATTCAGATCGACGCCGGCGGCAGCGTGATCTTGCCGATCAAACGGGGGGGCATGATCCTGCGCGAGTCGCCGGATGAGAAACTGACGATCGAGAGCGACGGTACGATGACGCGAGTCTATGGGCAGCGGAGCGAGTTTCAACTGCCCACGGAAAACCCCGATGAGTTTCCCAAGGTTCCCCCCTTCCAGGAGGAGAGTTACCATGAAGTCTCGGCACGGTTTTTTCGCGAAATGATCCGCCGCACGGTGTTTGCCACAGACGCCGAGAGCAGCCATTACGCGCTCGGCGGCGTGCTGATCGAATTGGCCGAGGACACGATGATCGGGGTCGGCACCGACGGCCGCCGCCTGGCCGTGCAGCAAGGGCCCGCCACGCCGATTGGCGGCCATAAGACGGTCGAAAGCACCGTGATTCCCAGCAAGGCCGTGCAACTGATGGAGCGGGCGATTGCCGACAACGAGGACAACATCCAATTGGCCGCGCGCGAGAACAGCGTTGTTCTCAAGAGCCGGCACAGCACGATCTTCTCGCGGCTGGTCGAAGGCCGCTACCCTCGCTGGCGCGACGTTTTTCCGAGCCGCGGCGAGATGCTCAAGATCGAGATGCCTGTCGGCCCGTTTCTCGCGGCGGTCCGCCAGGCGGCGATCGTCACCAGCGACGAGCGGCGGGGAGTCGATTTCACCTTCAGCGACGGCAAGCTGACGCTGGCCGGCCATGGCGCCGACATCGGCGAGTCGCGCGTGGAACTGCCGATTGCCTACCAAGGCCAGGAGATTCCCGTCAAGCTCGATCCACGCTACCTGGCGGACTTCCTCCGCGTGCTCGATCCGGAGACCGCGATCACCCTGCACATTCGCAATGCGCAAAGCGCCATCATCTGCGATACCTCCGACAACTACTCCTACGTGATCATGCCGCTGTTCCGTGAGTAAACCGACGATGCATAAAGGCCCCGAGGCGATTGGCGACATCCTGGCCCAGTTGATGGCACGGCGTGGATTTGCCTGCTTGCGCAGCGCGGAGACATTCCAGGCTGCCTGGCGGGAGGCGGCCGGCGAACTGTTCTCCCGCTACACGCGCCCAGGGGCGCTCCGCGGGGGAAGGCTCGAGGTCACCGTGGCCAATTCCACGCTGGTCCAGGAACTCTCCTTTCAGAAGCCGGCGCTGCTCCAAACGCTCGCCGAACTGCTGCCCGACGAAAAAATCAAGGACCTCCGCTTCCGCGTCGGCCCGGTCGGCTGAACCGCGGCCCCCGTGCGCCGCCGACCCCGTGGCGGCTCCTAACTTCAGAATTCCGACGAGTCATGCATATGCCCGACGATACGATTCAGAACAACAAGGTTCGCGACGAAGTCTCAAAATACCGCAGAGTGGAAGGAGCATACGGCGCCGAGCAGCTTGAACACCTCAGCGACTTGGAGCACGTCCGCGAGCGGCCGGCCATGTACATCGGCGACACCACGCTTCGCGGGCTGCATCACCTGGTCTACGAGGTCGTCGATAATTCGATCGACGAGGCAATGGCCGGCTATGCGACGGAAATCAAGGTCGCGATCAATAACGACGGATCGGTGACTGTCGAGGACAACGGGCGAGGCATCCCCGTCGAGGTGCACCCGGACCTCGGGTTTTCCACCCTCCAGGGCGTGATGACCGTGCTGAAATTCGGCGGCAAGTTCACCAAGGGGGCCTACCAGACCTCCGGCGGGTTGCACGGGGTCGGCGTCACCGTCGTGAATTTCCTCTCCGAATGGTGCGAGGTCGAGGTCCGCCGCGGCGGGCACGTCTACCAGCAGGAGTACGAGCGCGGCGTGCCCGCCGGTGAAGTCCAGAGGATCGGCGCCACCGACCAGGTCGGAACGAAGACGACCTTCAAGCCCGATCCGCAGATCTTCCCGGTGACGAAGTTCGTCTACAGCACGCTTTACAAACGCCTCCAGGAACTGGCGTTTCTCAACCAGGGGATCAAGATCGTATTCCGCGACGACCGCAGCGGTGAAGGCGAAATCTTCAAATACGACGACGGCATCCGCGAGTTCGTCCGTTTCCTCAACCGGGCGAGCGAGCCGGCCCACGAGGAGATTATCTCGATCAGCGGGCAGTACGAGGACGTCGGCCTGGAGGTCGCCATCCAGTACTCCAGCGAATACACCGAGAACGTCCACTCCTACGTCAACAACATCTGCACGATCGAAGGCGGGACCCACCTCTCGGGATTCCGCGCCGCCCTGACGCGGACCCTCAACAACTACGGCAAGAAGGAGGGGCTCTTCAAGCAGATCGTCCCCTCCGGCGACGACTTCCGCGAAGGGCTTACCGCCGTGCTCTCCCTCCGCGTCCCCGAGCCCCAGTTTGAAGGCCAGACGAAGACCAAGCTCGGAAACAGCGAGATCGAGGGGATCGTCAATTCGGCCGTTGGCGAAGCCCTCGGCACCTTCCTGGAGGAGAACCCGAAGATCGCCAAGATCATCGTCCAGAAGGGGCTGCTGGCCGCCGAAGCCCGTGAAAGCGCCCGCAAGGCGCGCCTCCTCGTGCGCGAACGCAAGGGGGCCCTCTCGTCCGGCGGCATGCCCGGAAAGCTCCGCGACTGCACGAGCCGCGACGTCGAACGCTGCGAAATCTACCTGGTCGAGGGCGATTCGGCCGGCGGCAGCGCCGAGGGGGGGCGGATCCGGGAATACCAGGCGCTGCTGCCGTTGCGCGGCAAGGTCATCAACGCCTTCAAGGCGCGCGAGGACAAGGTCCTCCAGAACGAGGAAATCAAAAGCATCATCGCCGCCGTCGGCGCCGGAGTCGGCAACGAAATGGACCTCTCCAAGCGGCGCTACAACAAGATCATCATCATGACCGACGCCGACGTGGACGGTTCCCACATCCGCACGCTCCTCTTGACCTTCTTCTACCGGCAGATGTACGACCTGGTCAAGGCCGGACACGTCTACGTCGCCCAGCCGCCGCTGTTCCGCGTGCGGCAGAAAAAGAAGACGTACTACGTGCAGACCGAAGAGGAAATGAAATCCCAACTGCTCGAAATGGGCCTGGAAGACGCCGAGTTCGAGTCGGAGGACGGGCGCGTCATCCGGGGCGACGAAATGAGTCGCCTCTGCCGCACCCTGGCCGCCCTGGAGGAATCGCTGTTCGCGCTCGAACGCCGCGGGATCAGCCTGCGGGCGCACGCCGCGCGCCAGGACCCCGTCACCGGGCGCCTGCCCGTGTACCATGCCTTTCTCGGCCGCCAGGAACACTGGTTCGCCGGACGCGCTGAATTGGAGGACTTCCTTGCCCAGCAGGAGAGAGTGGCGGGAGAGGAACTCAAGCTCAGCGATGAGCCCGAACCGCAAAGCGAAGAAGGCAACGGCGAGCAGCGCTATGAAGCAACCGACTTGCACATCGTCGAACTCCACGAAGTCCGTTCGATCAACAACCAGTTGGGCGAACTGCGGACGATGGGATTCGACATCACCTGCCTGATTCCCCAAGACCGGACGGGAATCCAGGAGCCAAGGTACAAGCTCCGCCGCGGCGAGGCGATCACGCCGCTGGAGGACCTCCGCGAACTGCTGCCGGCGATCCGCTCGGCCGGCGAACGGGGCCTGCAAATCACCCGGTTCAAGGGACTCGGCGAAATGAACGCCGAGGAGCTTCGCGAGACGACCCTCGCCCCCGAGAACCGCAGCCTCATGCAGGTCACCATGGACGATGCTTCCGCCGCCGATGATCTGTTCCGCATCCTCATGGGCGACAAGGTGGAACCGCGCCGCGAGTTCATCGAAAAACACGCCTTGGAAGCGCGGAATCTGGATGTGTGAAGGCTGAGACGGGACGCCAGGAATGCTCGCCCCAGAAGGAAAATCGCCTTGATGATGCCCAGGGTGCACTCCCTGGAGACTGCGGAAGCGCAGCGATTCTGCTACCAGCAGCTCAGGACGACGGACCTCGCAAGTCCTTGACGAGCAGCGAATAGGAGATTATCACCAGGGACACGCGGAGCGAAGAGCGTCCACGCGAGTGATCTCGCATCCAAGAGCCTGGCGCGAGTAAAGATCATGACCGGTCTGCACCCGACAAACGTGGGCATTGTCACCGTGGCGCTTTTCCTGGCGGGCGTCGCAGGGCCGGCGATCGATCGGCAGCCAGCGGCGGCCGAGCGGCCGCCGGATGCGTTCTCGTGGCACGCGCCGGACCGGGCGTCGAAAGTGGCGGCTCTCGTGCCAGGGCGCGGGCTGCGCATGCCTTCACCCGAGGAGTTCCTCGCCGACTGGACGCGCCGGCAGGCGGAGAAATGGGACGGGGCGCACCGGCCAGCCGCGCCCGAGGAGGCGTATGCCGAACACGCGGCGGCCGCGCCGAACGATGAGGAGTTGCTGGCCCAGATGCCGGATCACATCTCGCCCGTGGCGATTGTGCTTCGCGGCAAGCCTTCCAGGGACGACGCCAAATTTGCGATGGTGGCGTATTGCCCGCTCTGCGGCAGCCGCTGGAGCGGTCACCTACAACTGGATCCGAAGAACCCGTACCACGGCTGGACCCCCTGCTGCCTCCAGCACTTCTACGAGCGGCCGCAGGACTACCCGGCCGATTACAAGTACCGTCCCAACGGCGCCGCCAGCTTCCAGCACCTCGACGATACCGTCAAGGAGGTGCCAGGCTACACGTTTACGGGCACGGACGGAGTCACGTGGCAGATCTTCCCCGGCACGCTGGTTGCCTTGTACCGCTACCGCGATATCATCAGCAACCTGCCCGTTGAATGGGCGCAACGATTCACCGAGACGGGCGACCCCCGTTATGTGCACAAGATCGCGGTGTTCATGGACCGGATGGCCGACATCTATTACGGCCTGCCCCTGTCCGACTGCAACGAGCTGGCGCGTCGCAAGGACGGGCGGCAGATCACCCGCGCGGACTGGGAATCGCTGCCGCGGCCGGTGCCGGAAGGCGACGTGTTCGGCCACCGCTACCAGCGCGGCCGGCTATTCTACTGGGCGAAGCGGATGCCCTTGCACGCGGGTTGGTTCTTCCACGCCGGACGCGAGCTGATGTGGGTCGAACCCTTTGCGCGCGTCCGCCACCATCCGGTCTTCAAGTACTATTCGCAAAGGAAGTACGGCGACCCGGAGGCGCTCGACCGCAAGGTGCGCAACAAGATGCTGGGCGAGATGGCCCTGCTCATGCGGAGTTTCCAGATCAGCTTCAGCTACCAGGATGGCTCAGCCGTGGAGCTGGCGATGCTCGGGCTGCTGACCGGCAATCGCGAACTGTTCGAGTTCGCCGCCGCCCTGCACGAATGCGTCCTTTACAACCATCACTTCCAGGACGGAATGAATGGGGAGGGCGCGCCGAACTACCAGTGGCTGTGCGGCCAGTACTACTACCCGGCAATCGTCGACCCCAACGGCTGGCTCCAAATCGCCCCGAACTTCCTCAAGGAGCATCCGTTCTTCCAAGTTGCCTGGGACCTGTTCACCAGCCCGGTGCCGTCGTGCAACTGCCTGTATACCGCGCGCGGACTGCCGATCGAGCAGGGCGACCAGCACGTTCGCACCTACGACACGCGCTTCCTCACCGATCCGGAAAAGGTGGCGGCCCATGAGAAGCGGCCCAGCCAGAACTGGCCGGGCTACGGCGTCGGCATCCTCCGCGTGGGCGGGCCGGGGCATCGTCAGGAGGTGTTCGTGAATTACCAGCGCGGCACCGGCCACAGCCACACCCACTCGATCGGCCTGGAATGCTGGGTGGATGGCGTTCCCGTCATGCGCCAGGGCAACTACGCCGATTACCACGCCCCGGCCAACCTCGACCGGCAGAGGCCGGAAATACAGGCCTTCTTGGCCATGCCTTATGCGCGCCAGGCCTTCGAGGTCGTGCTCCGCGGCCAGGCGGATTTCAATTCTCGCGACTGGGCCATGCAGCATTGGGCCCACAATACGGTGTCGGTCGACGAGGCTAGCGCGGATGTCGGGGCGCAGGAGCACGGCCGCGGGTTCGGCGACCTGGTGACCTACAAGGGCGGCGAGACGCCGGGGCAACTCGGCGCGCACTTCCAGGTGCTGGACTGCGAGCAACTGCATGCCTTCGAGGGCCTGCCGGGCGGGAAGGTCCACGAGTTCCGCCGCACGCTCGTCGGCGTCGAAGGACCGGATGGACGACCGTACGTGCTTGACGTGTTGCGGCTGCGCGGCGGCCGGCGGCATGCTCTCTATAATAGCGCCTGGGCAGCCACGGCGGAGGAGCACTTGCCGGCGGCCACGGCACGGGAACCGGATTTCGCCGCCTACCTGGACACGCTGCGCAGGCAGCCACCAGAGAGTTTGCCCTGGCGGATGTGCTATCAACAGATTAAGCCGGCCACGGTGCACGCCGCCGGCGCAGAGCCATTCGACGTCACCTGGAAGACGGACGTCACGGCCTACATGCCCTGCGACAAAGAAGGCAAGCCGAGGCCGCGGCCGATTCCCGACGACGTGGGCCGGGTACGCTTGCGGCTGATCGGAATGCCTGACGCCGGGAAGACCGACCTGGTGCGTGCCCGCGGGCCGTGGATCGCCATTACGGACCAACCGCTCCCCAACGGTGCCGCGCTCGCCGGTTATGTCGGTTACCGCGATGCGCTGGACTACCTGATCGAGAGCCGCGCTCAGGAGGGCGATGGCCTCCAGAGTTGCTTCACGCACCTGCTAGAGGGCTACCGCGAGGGCGAGCCGTCGTCGATCGCCAAGGTGGAGCGACTCGCGGCCGCGGGCGGTCCTCTGCCCGAAGGCGTGGTAGCGCTCAAAATCAGCCTGACCAGCGGTCCCACCGACCTGCTTGTCTTCCAGCCACAGCGGAGCGGCAAGATGCCGCTGTTGCAGTTTGCCGGCGGCCTCGCTACGGATGCCTGCTATGCGCTGGTGCGGCTGAACGACGCCGGGCAGGCGGTCGAGGCCCATGCCGTGCGCGGAACGCGGTTGACCTGCGGCCAGCTCTCGCTGCAAGGCCAGGGCGACTGCCGCGGGACGCTCGTCGACCTGGTGGGCGACCTGACCGGCACCCACCAGCAAAGTGCCTTGATCGTCCGCCCCGATACGCCGTGGCCGGCCGGCAACCAGCTCGCTGGCCGGCCAATTTCCATCGGCGCCATGAACGGGCACCGCGAGGCGTACACGGTGGAGAAAGTCGCGCCCGAGGCGGGCGGGTTGGTGCGCGTGGAACTCGCCAACCATGCGCCGTTCGCGGTCGGCTGGCACCAGGTCTCGCGCCTCGATCCCGCCCGGCCCAATCTCATCGAGACGCCGCACCATTTCGAGGCGGGGGGCGACACGTGGCGATACCGCGGCTGCAAGATCTGGTTCCCCCAGCGCGATCGTGCCTTTACCATCGAACGTGTCACCCGTTACGACGCCCCGCTGGAGTTGGCCGAGGGCGAGAACCCGGCGGCCCAAGGCATCAAGGTCGGCGATTGGTTCGCGATCTACGAGTTCTCGCCGGGCGCGAGCGTCGAGATACCTTCGGTCATGAGCAGCGCCGGGTGTGGCCGAGCAGCAACAAACAGCAGGTAGGAGGCAACCCGGCCGCGGGGCGTCCAGCGTGTACGGCGCATGCCGTTGACGCATGGGCAGAGACCGATTGTGTTGACATGCCTTGCGTCAATTTCAACGCGAAAGGCTGCAAGGAATCGGTGGGCTACTCGCCGGCCCAGATTCTCAAACACGCGGCGCGCAGCGAGCCGGGACCGTCGCGGATGACCGCTTCGGCAGCCTGCTTGGCCTGGGCTGGATCGAGTATCTGAAGCGATTCGATCAGCGACGCGCAGGTCCGCACGTACGTTTCCTCGCGGGACTCGGAACTTGCAGACGGGACCAGCTTCTCATTGTCCGGCCCGGCCTGGATCGTCTGCCGCAGAAGCTGGGCAATCGGTTCGGCGGCCTCCTCCGACTGCATCCTCGCCAGGGTCCGTGCCGTGTGCAGCCGGCACGCCATGTGATCCACCTGACGGAACATGTCCAGCAGGGCCTGTTCGCCCGGCGAGGCGAATTCTGCCAGCAGTTCCAGCTCGCGGGGGAGAGCGTGTCGGCCCTGGTTCGCGGCGAAGACAGCGCGGACATTGCGGCTCAGCACCCCCACGGCTCCCGGCGGTTTCAACTTGCCGACGGCGCTCGCCAGACGTGGGTCACCACGGTCGGGCCTTTGAGACTTCAGCACCTCCAGCAGCACGCGACCCGTCTCGGCATCGCCGTGATTGGCGAGGTACTCGGTCAGGGGATACGTGCACCGGTTACATCTTTCGCACCACCGGGTCAACGGCTTGACCGCGCGGAGATCGGGTTGGATCGCCCTGCTTTCTTGAGCCAGGATCAACAGCCCCTCGGCCGCCGCCGCGCTGACCAACGGCGAGGGATCGTTCAGGGCCCGCACCAGAATCGGGCAGGCCAGCTTGCGCGTCTTGGCCGCCGCCTGGCTCCGCTCATCGGGCGTTTGTAGCACATCCGGCGACCACCCAGCCTTACCGGGATGAGGCGGGGCGCCGGGATGGGCGAGCTCGCCCAGGCTCACGAGGATCCCTCCCCTTAAACCGTCATCGTCGGACGCTTCGAACCACTCAATCAGGTGTTCGGGCGTCTTATCGGTGAGCCCGCGTGTGAGGGCCGTGAGCGCCTCCCTTTGGCAATACCCCCGCTCGACGGCCTGCACCATGTTGAGGTGCGCGGTCAAGTGCTGGGTATACAATGGCACGAGGCGAGGATCGTCGTAGGCCGCCAGCAGGTTGATGACAGCCGCATGAACGTCGCGCTGGGGGCGCGTGGAGACGCGGATGATTCGCAGCAACGGCTCGACGAGTCGCTGGTCGTGGAACTTGCCGGCGGCCGTCAGGTAGATGCTCGCCCGGTAGCTCCACTGGTTGAGCTTGGGGTCTTCTTCGAGCGTCTTGAGCCCCTTGAGGATTTCCTCGACCCCGCGGACGTCTTCCTGTTCGGCCAACAGGCGTGTGGCGCCGCGATGCCGGGTCATGCCGAGCCCTGTATCGATCTGGCCCGGCTTGGGCGGCGGCACGCCGGCAGCCAACTTGGCTCCCTCCGGGCCGAACTCGGCCAGGGCCAGGGCCGCGGGACTGGAGCCGCCGAGCGAGCCCATGTTGAACGAGGCGGCCAGCACGGGCATCGATCGCGGCCTCTTCCACTCGGCCAAGGCGAAGGCGGCGATCCCGCGGCTGATCACGCCTTGATCGAACAGGCAGGTTGCCTCAACGAGCGGGAGATGGCTTTCGTCGAGCGGTTGCGCAAGTTGGGCGAAACGGTTCCACGCGCCGTCCAGCCGCGCCGCGCGATGTTGGCTCGCGGCGGATGCCCCCGTCCCCTGCTCATTTGGCGTCCCAGCCGCTATTCCGCGTCCGGCCGCCTCGATCATGTCGAATCGGATGGCGTGCATGCTTTGGATGCTCTGGGCGGCGGCGTCAATTGACTGCCGGCAGTGGGCGGACTTTTCGGGCGATTCGGCCTCCAACAGCATCGCATCGGCCAACACGCGCTGGCGCACGTCGTTGCTGCCGAGCAACTCGCGGAGACTTGCCGAGATGTCGCTCGTCGACGCAAGCGCGAATTGCCTCCACTGCTGGTGAGCGGATCCCTGCCGGCGAGCCGCGGCACAGAGCAGTTGCCGTGTCGCTCGGGGATCGCCGATTTCCAGAAGTGCCAGGGCCGCCTCCTCGCAAGCGGCGCGGTCCGTGCTGTCCAGGCGCGCGGCGAGCTGATCGGTACGCCCGTCGATCAGCAGGAGCGATGTCTCGGCGCGCGTTCGGTACTCGTCATACGCCGCGGCCGCAGCCACCGCGTGGCGGGCGTCTTCCGAGCCGATTCTGCGCAGGGCCAAGAGCGCTGTATCGCCCCAGTCGAGAACCTTGGCCAGATACGTGTCTTCCCTGCCGAAACCGCCAGCCGATTCCCGAACGAGCTGGAAATCGACGCCCTCGGTTTTCTCCCCTCTAGCGCGCGCCTCGAGGATCCGCTGCAAATGGGCGTGTTGCACTTTGAGGATGTCGGCCAGCAGCGGCACGGCGCGGTTCTCCCGCATCCTGCCCAGCGCCACGACTGCGTTCTTGCGTCGGTCCGCGTCCCGACTGTTTGGACCATCTCCGCCGGCCAGGGCGACAAGCCTGGGATAGACGTCCTCGCCGGTCATCTCGTGTAATTTCTCAAGACCGGCCGCCGTTTCGTCGAACCAGAGCGATTCGCAGAGCGCGGCGACTTCCAACTCTCTGCCGCCAACGCCGGAAAGTTCGTCGGCGAGGCGCCGGAGGACAATCCGCTCGCATTCCGTCTCGGCGGCCTGCAAACGCTTCTTCACCGTCGGCAGCGCGTCGTTGCCGAAGCGGACAATGTGGCTCCGCAGCAGATCGTATCCCGGCTGGCCGTTGCCGCCGGTCCGGCGCCGGGCGGCTGCCGAGCGGAATAGGTGATCCAGAATCGCGTCGATGCCCGCGACGGCTTTCATTTCGGCGAGCGCCCCGCAAAGGGCCTCGATGTACTCGTGGCGCTGCGCGGCTTGCCTCAGGCATCTGACGATCAACGGCGCCGATTCGGCGTCGCCCTGACGGGCAAGCACCCGAGCAGCGATCGCCGCCCGGTTCATCTGTCGCCAATACGCCTGTTTCTGTTCCCGCTCTTCGGGCGTCAGCTTATGTGGATCTCTCGCCACGGGCGGTTCGGTCTCCCGTAAGACTTGCCGCATCCGCGGGATCGCCACCGCGCCGAGCTTGAAGAGGCCCTCGCGTGCCAGGTGTTGCAGGTTGTGGTCCACGGCCAGAACTTCGATTACCGCCTCGACGGCGTCGGACTCTGGGGAGAGATAGAACTGAATCGCCGCGGCTGTCGGGCGGGACCGTTGTCCCAAGTTGCCTTGACCGCCCGCGGTCTCCCAGAGCACGTCCACGACGTGGCTGGCAGGGACATCGGCGGCGTTGGACGGCAGCTTGTCCCACTCCGGCTCCGGGTACTTGTTCACAGCCTCGCGCACCTGCTGGGCTTCCACCAGTTTACCGAGCGTCTCGTCGCATCGGGCGACGTCTTGGGGCCGCTGGATGCGGGCGATGAGAATCTCGGCAAATACCCGCTCGTGCCAATCCTCGGAGTTGGCCTTCTGCTGGAGCAAGGCAATCAGCTTCGGGCCTCGCTGCACGAGCACATCCCGCGCCAGGCGATACTCCTCCCCGCGCCGGCGTGCCCCATCCTCGAAGATCGCTGATTCGACGTCGCTTGCGCCCGCGACGCCGCCGACCAGCAGGAATGCCGCCAGGACCCACGTCGCGCAGGTCCCTACACTTGAATGGTCGCGATTCATGGGCAAGCTCCCGAAAGTGGTCATCCGCTCGTGCGCGGATATCCATGTCCTGCCACCCGACGCATGTTAGCATCTTCGTGGCGGCGGCGAGGTAACATGTTTGTAACATCCACGCGACAGTCTCCGAGGACAACTCCAGGTGTTTCCGAAACCACCGCCAGCGCGAGTTCTCCCCGCTGTGTGTCAGCAGGGCACGGCCGCTCACGGATCGCAAAAAAGGGCCATTCCTACACAAAAAGGCGAAGAGAATAAGGCCACCGAAATTACCTGGGATGTCGACCCGAAGCAGGGCAGCGGTCGGCTGTGTTGTGATTTCCGCACCCCCGTCCGCCGCGCGAGCCGGCCAGGCAACGTCTTGCGTCTCACTTCGTCACCAATCTCCTGACCCCGCCGGATGTCAGGGTCGCGATATCGCCGAGAATCTGTGGCAAGGCGAAGCCACCGGGGGAGGCAAGATAGCGAGGGCGCCAATCCGGCTCGAACTTCTCCTTGTAGTGCCGCAGTCCCTGAAAGTTGTAGAAGTGCTCCCCGTGGCGAAAAACAAGGTTCCCAAACCGATGCCAGAGGGGCGCCAGCGAGCGATTCTCCAATCCCGCCAATGGCGCCATGCCGAGATTGAACCACTGATAGCCTTCGTCGCGCCCCCAGAGCATCAACTCCGTGAACAGGTAGTCCATGACCCCGAAAGGCGCCTCCTGAACGTAGCGCATCAAGTCGATCGAAAGCTCCTGCTTGCCGCTTCCCAGCCAGAGATTGGTGAAAGCGAGGATCACTCCCTCGCGATGAACGATCGCCACGGGAAAACGCTGAATGTAGTCCGGCAGGAAGGAGCCGAGTGAAAACCCCTTCTCGGACGTGTTCTTCTGCGCCATCCAGGCGTCGGATACGGCTCGCAACTCAGCCATCCGGTTGCGGACAGCGGCGACGTCGAGAATCTCGAAGGAACAGTTCTCGCGATGGAATCGGTTGGACGTCTGGCGCAACGGCTTTCGGGCGCTTCCTGCCAGCGAGAAGTCGGTTAACGGCACCCGGGCCTCCTCGCCCAGCTTGACGAAGGACAACCCCAGGTCCAGGTAGTGCGGCATCGATTCTTCGCTCACCTGGTAGAAGACGGTTCGCCCGTCGTACTGATCGCACAGTTCGCGATACCTCCAAAGCAACTCGGGTCTGGCTTCGAGGGAACCGACGGGGTCTCCCAGGGCGACCCAACTCCGCCGTGCCACGCCGTACATGATGAAAGCCGAACGCTCGTGGTTGAACAGGAAATGTTTGTCGCCCAAGAGGGCGAGATTCGCGTAGGTCGCCGGCGACTGCCCGGCGATCCTGGCGGCAGCGCGCATGTCGTCATCCGTCACCGCCACGAACTGGGGACGTGCCGGCTGAAGAAAATAGGCGATTGCCACGATCAGCAGCAACGTGATGATTCCCGCAGTAGCGCGAAGGAACCGCGGCGCGTCCCCGCGGAACGAGAAATGCCACCAGAGATCGTGCGAATAATCGACGTGTTTGTAGGAAAACAAGCCGATCCATACGGAACAGGCGATCACCAGCACGGCAGCGGCGATCCATGCCGGCTCCGGCGGCTGCCCCAGAAGAGAGCCCTTGCGATAGAAGTTCCGCCGGGCGGGGGCGAATGCCAGGAACATCACGAACAGAACGGCGGCTTCCTCGTAATCGACGCCTTTAAGGAGAGAGAATAGAGTTCCCGCGCAGAGCAGAACCATTGTCAGCCAATAGGCGGTGTCCAGACGGCGTTGCAGGCCGCGCGCCAGCAGGAGCAGGCCGGCGCCGATCACGCTACCCAGGAAATGCGAAACCTCCATCACCGGAAGCGGCACCGTGAAACGAATCCAACCCAGTCGTTCGTGTGCGGTAGGGGTGGCTCCTGAAATCAGTAGAACCGCTCCCGCGGTAAAGGTGAGCAACGCGAAAAACGAGGGAACCACAGCCGAGGCCGTTTTGCCCACGACTGTAGCCGCTTGGCGCATTTGCCGCCCGCGAAGAAAGAACTCGTACCCACCCAGGGCCAATGCGGCAATTCCCAGCGGAATCAAGTAGTAGATGCCGCGAAAAGCCAGGAGAGCCCCCAGCACCCAATGTGGGTCTTTGGGGGCCAGGAGTGAAAGAATCACCAGCTCGAATACTCCCAGGCCGCCCGGAACGTTCGAGAGAAAGGCGGCCACGATCGCCAGCAGAAAGACGCCGAGGAACTGGGGATAGCTGACGATGACCGAAGCAGGCAGGAGCACGTAGAGAACCGCTGCCGCCACGGCCAGGTCGGCGGATGCAACCGCAATCTGCGCCACGGACACGCGCGTTGAAAGTGGAGTCAACTCCCAACCCAGGATCTTGGCTGGCCGTCTCCGCACCGCGCCGAGCAGGAGATACGATCCGACGCCGAAGAGGAGGACAAAGCCCGCCGGCCGCCCCGTGGAGAAAGGCAGGTGGAGTGCCGCCGGAATCGGCAGAGGCTCGATCAGGAAAACCACTCCGGCAAACGCCGCCAAGCCGACCCAGAAGCTCACTGTCAGCATGGCAACCAGCTTGACGATCTCGATCGTGGACAGTCCCCAGGATGAGTAGAGGCGGTAGCGAACGGTGGTGGCGCCCAGCAGCGATCCGAAGTTGTAAGCGCTCACGTACCCGGCAAACGACGCAAAAGCGACCCGGTGCAGGGGAAGACGGTGACCGATTTGCCGGGTAGCGATCAGGTCATAGCCAACCAGAATCGCGTAGTTCAGCGCCGTGAGGAGGCCCGCCAAAGCGAGATGGGCGGTCGGAATCTGTGCGAAGCTCGCAACCACGTCTCGAAGATGGTATTCCTTCAACTCCTGATCCAGGAGCCAGAGGGCGCACCCAAATACCGCCAGGACGAACAACGGAACCGCGAAGCGTGGATACCGTTTCATGGCGCCGGTCTTTCCCGCACGAGACCCAGACTTGCCTGGATCGGCGTTCCTTGCCATCCAAGACGTCATCTTCAAGTGCCTTCAATCGCACATTATCGACAGGAACGTTCGGCTGTCAAACATGTCGGGCCTGGCGCCCGCGTTGCCCGCCGGCGATTGACACGTCCCCGTCCGGCCGCATAATTTGGCCTTATCCGCCAGCCGCGGGGAGCGGCTGCACCGCCGCCAAATCGACAAGGACAAACCGATGCTTTGCATGAGGAGGAATCTCCTGGTTTTGCTGCTTTCCCTGCTTCTCCAATTGCCGGGGATCGCGGCCGAAGATACCGCGCTTGACGAGCGCCTGGCGGAGAAGTACGGACTGCAAATCCCGCCGGCCGCCGATCGGCTCGAACCGGCGCCGGAATGGATCCGGGAGGCGGAAATCGTGACCAGTTCCGCGGCCGTCTGGAAGGGTTATGAATTCCTGTTGAAAGAAACCCCGGTAACCCGGATTGTCAGAGCGAGGTCGGGTCACCGAAAAGTGCAGGTGGCCAACTACCACCTGGTTGAGAAGGTGTCGGGGATCGACGCCGAATCGGTGCGGGGAATCCCTCTCCTCTCCCACGTCCCCCACAGCGCCGACGTCTTCCGGCTCGCCCACGAGCACGGAATCAAGGCAATCCCCTATGTCCATTTCATGTGCATCCACACGAACTACGCGGACCAGGACGTTTCCTACTTCGAGCATCCGGAGATCCTGATGAAGGACGCCGGCGGGCACTGGGTTCACACCGGCATGGACGGCACCGACCGCCTGCACCGTTTTCGCACCTGCGCCAACAGCCCGAGCTACTGGAGGCTCTCGCTCGACTACGTGAAGAAGATGATGGACTTGGGAGCGGACGGCGTTTTCATCGACAACTGCGGGCGGCGGCCACCCTGCTTCGCCCCGCGATTTGACCGTGTCCGCAACCCGGAATTCGAGCCCTACGTCCACGAGCACCTGTTCCCGAACGCCTCGCACGACTACGCCTGGGGCCGCTTCCTCGAAGCCGTCCGCGCGCTGGTCAAGAGCTATGGCGAAGACAAGATCGTGATCCTCAACTCCGGGATCGGCGATCCCTGGCAGTCCGCCGGCGACTGCGCGATGTGGGAGTCGTTTATTTTCAGTTGGGCCTGGGAGGGAAGGCGCCACACCTGGAGCGACGTGAAGGCGAAAGCCAAGGCCAACCAGTGGTATCTGGAGGCCGGCCGGCGGATCGTTGCCTTGGCCTCCCTCGATCCCCGGCGCCACAAAATCAAGGACGATTCGTTCTGGGCTTTCGCCTCCGCCAGACTGGTCGATTTCATCCTCTGGGCCGACCTTGCTCACACGGAGGTGGAATTCCTCAACCGCGTTCGTCTCGGCCGTGGTCTGGGGCCGTGCCAGGAGGTGGAGCAGATCGCCCACCGCTTCTTTGAGAATGGCCTCGTCGTGCTCAATGACAGCCAGGAAGACCGCCAGGTGAGGCTCCGCGTCGCAAGCGAACTGGCCGGCGCGGAGTTGCTTGACTTGTACGACGGCAAGAAGAGCGTGCCGCTCGTCGAAGGCATGCTGGAAGTGAGAGTCCCCGCCCAGGCGGCGAGGATTTTTGCCGCGCACGAGAGAGACTGAACACGGGCGGGCGGTTCCGGAGATAGTTTCCCACGGGGACTATCGCACTGCTATCCCAACCTTGACGCCGCCACCGCCGCGTAGTAGCCTTGCGCCCAAAGCACTCTTAAGGAACAGGCACACTGTCGATTCATCCGAGGAGAAATGCAATGTCCACAGAGAGGCGGATCACGAGGCGAGGGATTCTGAAGGCGGCCGTCGGCGGCGCTTCGGCGATGGTTGGCGGGGCAGTCCTGCGGGGGAGCGAACCGGCCGCCGCGCCGAATGCGGATCCGAAGGTCCAGGGACCGTTCCTGATCCTGACGACGCCCTTCACGTCCTCCGGGGCGGTGGACTTCGAGGCCCTGGCCAAGGAGGCGCGGTTCGTCGATTGGTGCGGGTGCCCGGGCATGATCTGGCCGCAGTCGGGCGACAGCGTCGATCTCCTGACCACCGAGGAAAAGCTTGAGGGGATGGAGGTGCTCACCCGCGCGTCGCGCGGCCGCCGAACGGCGCTGTGCCTGGGCGTGCAGGGCAAGGACACGGACGAGATGCTCGTCTTCGCCAGGCACGCCGAGAAGCTGGCGCCGGCGGCGATCATCTCGCGGCCGCCGGACTCGGGCACGACGGAAGACGACATGCGCCAATACTGGCGCGCCCTGGCGCGGGTCGCGACCCGGCCCGTGATCATCCAGACCACCGGCGGCGTGGCCTACAAGGGGCGGAGCCCCTCGCTGGAACTGTTAATCGAGTTGGCCAAGGAGTTCCCGCACTTCGGCTACGTGAAGGAGGAAGCGGGCAACGTCATCGCTCGCACGCGCGCCCTGCTGGCGGCAAAACCGCCGATCCGCCGCGTGTTCAGCGCTCGCGGCGGTTTCGGCTGGCTCTACGAGCTGCGCCTCGGCTCGGAAGGCCTGATCACCGAGCGCGCGATGTATGCCGACGTCCTCACGCGGATTTGGGAACTCCACCAGAGCGGCTCGGACCCGGCGGCCGTCAGGGATGCCTACGGCAAGTTTCTCCTGATGACGAACCTCAGCGAGACGATTCCCGGCGGCTCGCTCCGCGGCGCCCATTTGTACGTCTGGAAGAAACGCGGCGTGCTCGGCACGATGGTCTCGCGCCATTACGGGCCGAACAACACGGTCCCAGCCTCGCCGGTCTTCTCGGAGCTGAAGCTCAACGACGAGGACATCGCCGAGATCGAATACCGATTCGAGGGGCTCAAGCCGTATTTCAAGCCGGGATCGCCCGACTTCGCTTCAACTCGTTAGCCGTCCGCAGGTAACGTCTCATGCAATCCATCGACCGCCGCGAATTCCTGGATCGCTCAAAGAAGGGTATTGTCGGGCTGGCCGCGGGCCTGCCGGTCCTTGCCGACGGTCTAACCGGCCGGGCGGCCGAGACCGGCGCCGCACGGCGCCCGGCAGTGATCGCGGTCTATTATCCTCACTGGCACAACTACGACCACGGCAGCGCGTGGAAAGGCGAGGGTTGGACGGAATGGGAGGGAGTGAAGGCGGCGGTGCCCCGTTTTCCCGGCCATGCCCAGCCGCTGAAACCGACATGGGGCTATTTCGATGAGAGCGATCCGAAATGGACCGCCCGTGAGATCGACCTGGCCGCCGACCACGGCATCGACGTGTTTCTCTACGACTGGTACTGGTACAGCGGCGTGAAGACCATGCAGGAGGCCCTGGAGCAGGGGTTTCTTCGCGCGGAGAATCGGGACCGGATGAAGTTCGCCCTGATGTGGGCCAACCATGACCGCAAAGACCAGTTCTGTCCCGAATTTGAGAAGGACCGGACCACGTGGCTTCCCTCGCGCCACGGGCCACGAGATCTCGAGCGCGTTGTCGATTACTGCATGGAGCATTATTTCAGCCAGCCGACTTACTGGCAGGTCGAGGGTCGTCTGTTCTTCAGTGTTTTTCAGCCCACGCGGTTCGTGGCGGAGCTGGGTGGTCCGCGCGAGAGACCCGCAAGCTTCTGGAAAAGATGGACAGCCGGCTGGCCAAGGCGAACGTGCCGCCGATGCACTGGAACGGAATGGTCCAACGCGTGGAGGATGCAGCCCTCCTTGCCGAGGCCGGATTCCGCAGCACGTCCAGGTACAACGTCGCCACCGCGGGCAAGGTTCGCGAGGATCTGACCGAGGACTATGCCGACGTCATGGAAGCGCACCGCGACCATTGGAAGAAGATGAGCGCCGCGCCGCTGGTCAACCTGCCGGTGGTGACGACTGGCTGGGACTCGACTCCCCGCTGCCGCGCGGATGTGCCCTGGCCGTTTCCAGTCCCGTCGTGGGCGAAAGGGCGGGTGTACCCTTACGGCCACGTCGTGGTCGGCAGCACGCCGGAGCGGTTCGAAGAGCTGTTGCACGATGCGGCGAAACACGTCGAGCAGGACCCGCGCAAGCCGTTTGGCGTTCTGCTCAATGCCTGGAATGAATGGACGGAAGGGTGTTACTTGTTGCCTGAGGAGCGGACGGCAGCGGCGCGGCTCGAGGCGGTGAAACGGACGTTCGGAGTGGCGCCGAAATAGTCACGGCCGCTGTAATCGGGACAGCCCCGTGAGCGCCGGACAATCCCCACGCCCGCGGCGCGGCCGGCGACGGGGACGAGGCCGTCCTCGCAAATCCGGGAAGACCTGCATCCACTTGCCCAAACGCGCGGGACACAAGCAAGGCGGGCAAACGCGACGAGTGTACGGTTTACGATTGGCCGCCGGCGTTTCTTGGATTGGCGGTTCTGCGAGCGGCGGGAGCAGGCGCGAACAGTTCCGTCTTCGAATGCCGTTGTGCATTCTTCTTGACCGTCAACACCACTTTCCCGATGTTCTCGCGACGCTGGAGGATCGCGTGAGCCTCTTCTGCCTGGCTGATCGGCAGCGTCTTGTGGATCACGGGCTTGATTGCCCCGGAAGACAACGCGTGCCAGAGAGTCCTCTCGAGACGGGCGAGGATATCCGCTTTCATCTCGGACGAACGGCTCCGAAGGGTGCTGCCGATCAGCTTGATGCCCCGCCTGAAAAACGTGTTCATGTTGATTTCGGTCACTGTACCGCCCAGC
>JAMOAF010000912.1 GCA_023621895.1 Planctomycetota bacterium | reverse complement strand
AGTTGAGCCGTGCGCCCAAGCTTCACACACTCTGTCTGCAAGGAACGCGAATTGGTGACCTGAGGCTCCAAAACTTGGCAAAGCTCAATCGCTTGGAGACTGTATTTCTCGACGACACGAAAATCACGGACAAGGGACTTCGAAGCCTGGCCGACCTGAAAAACCTGCGGGAACTGAGCCTGAGTGACACGGCGGTAACGGACGCCGGCCTACAGTGGCTTCGCGGTCTGGACAAACTGGAGTTGCTGGACCTTGAGAATACGGGTGTTACCCAAGAAGGCATCAACTGTCTGAAACATGAGCTACCCGACGTGATCATCACCTGGTAGGGGAACGGGGGCCAACCGTGAAAGCGGAAAGCGGAACTCGCTCCAAGCGGTTGCGTGCAATCCGCTTTCGGCTTTCGGCTTTCCGCTTTCAAGGCGGCCGGTGAGGTCCAAGTTGCGCTTCGAGGTCCCTCACCGCCGCAACGATCACCCACATCCCGGATCGGGAGGCTTCCGCCGACTGCTCCAAGAGTTGGACGAGAAGGGCAAGAAGTAGGCCGACAGGACGGTCCCTTCAGCCCCAAGAACAAAGACGGCCGGTACGCTTGCCACCAAGCAAAAACCGCACCGACCCCGCCATCCCGCGGCGCAAGGTCTGCGCGCCGAAGGTGACTTGTTCATTGTAACGCAGACCGAACGGAGAATTCTACCATGAAACCGATCGTTCGCTCTGGTCTCGTCACGATCTCGCTGGCCCTTGGCCTGCTTGCGTTAATTGACTCTGCGGTAGCCGGCAAGCCGAAGCCGCCCACACCACCTCCGGTCCCTTCCGTCAAGTATCAGATCCAGTTCTGGCATGTTCCCTCCCCCGGAGGTGGCGGGCAACTTAATGGAACAAACAATTTGGGCGAGGGAGTAGGGCATTATTCTTTGCCGGACGGCGAGAAGCATGCATTTCTGTACAATCCTGCGATCGATCCTGTCGAGGCAATCGATCTACAAGTCGCAATCGGTTCCGATCCGGTTTTGGACGGTTGGGTGATTGCCTCCGCCGGACGATCAGCCTGCTGCCTGACGACCGCTGGGCCTACTCGGCACCTCGGCGGGTCAATGAGAACGGCGATATCGCCGGAGTGTATCGAAACCCAGATCAAACGTGGGGCGTCTACTTCATTCCCGCCACCGGCACCGAAGTATTGCTGCTCGGCCGGAATGTTCAGGACAACATCTTTCTGAACAATCCGGTCGAAAGCTCGCCGGCGCAAGTCGCAGGACAGTTGAGCGACGGCACGCCGTTCCGTTGGACCACGGGTGAGACTCCCGAAATCATCTCCGGAATCAGCTCGCCCAGCGTAGAAGGAATTAACGACTCCGGGACCATCTGTGGCTCAACCTTGGCCAAACGCACTCGCTATCCCATGCGTTACAAGACATCCCTGGAGATCCTCTCAGGCGCGGATGGATGGGGTTGCTCCATAAATTCCGCCGGCGACCTAGTGGTTAACTCGCTCGTGACTACTAGAAATCGCCTTTACCATAACGAGTGGGGATTTCTGAATCTGGATGATCTGATCGACCGCAACGACCCGGACGCACCGGCATGGCTCAGCCGGTCGATCTACGGGTTCGAATTGGTTGGCCTGAGCGATCGAGACGACACGGACTTTGGATGGGTTTCCGGAAGACTCACGTTTGCTGAAGGCGGCGCGACGTTCTTCCTGCTAACACCCGTCCCGAACCAATAGCGGCAGAAACACTCAGTCACGACCGGCCGGGATGCGGGGCAGGTACATAGGCATCCCGGCTGTTGTCGTTCTTGCCGCTTTCGACCTTCAGTCCATTGCGTCACGGGATCGATTGTCCGATTTGCCCATGCCTATTCCGGGATGTGTCAAAATCCACCGTTTGACGACACAGTGCTGCGGGCGAGCGACACGCCCCGCGGTCCCGCCTCCGCCAGGGGGATGAGGCGCTCGGGCGAAGCCTCGGGTCCGCCATGCAGAATCGAGTCGAATTGTGCGCCCCGACAATGGAACGATTCTCGGGACCGACTCCTTGGCTTCTGCAGAGGGCCGCCGAGCATTCGGAACGCCCGAGGGACTCCATTCTGGACGGCGAATCGGCGCGACGACTGGAAGGTCGCGAGCCGCTTTGTTAGCATGGGGAGACGGTTGCTGCTCGGAGCGTATCCGAGCGGAGCTATAAGGACATCCCGGCTCAATTCGCAACCGGACACCACAAGGGCCGTTCATCGCAAGGGGGACGGGTGCCCGTCTCCGATCCATAAAAACGCTCATCAGTTCCCTGCCTGTGATCCTGCTGTTCGTCATGCCGCAGGCCGTGTGCGCCGCCACCGAGGACATCGGAAACGGCTTCCTCCATCACGGTGTGGCCGCGCCGGTCAGCACCTCGCGCGGCATCGTCGCCACTGTCGACGGGCAGCGCCGCAACGTCGTCCTGGTGTGGCTGCTCGACTGCCGCGGTGGCTACGGCCTCTTGATGATCGACGCCGAGACCGGGAAGAGCCAGCAGTTCCCGATGCCCTTCCCCTGCGGCGGGTACTGCGTCTTTGCCTCGGTCTTCTCCAGCGGCAGCAAGCTCTATACTCAGTTCAGCCGGCACTTCGCCGAGTTCGACCCGGCAAAGCGTGCCTTCACTTTTTGTGCACAGGGCGGGGGGAAAATAGGCTCGGCCTTGACGGAGGACGACAACGGCGTCATCTGGGCGGTGACCTACCCGAACAGCGAGCTCGTGTCCTTCAACCCGAGGACGCGCGAGTTCAAGGATTACGGGTCGGTACACCAGGAGAGCTGGGACCAGTTACCATCGTGCATCGCCGCCGACGACGCGGGTTGGATCTACGTTGGCACCGCTTCCCAGGTTGTCGCCTTCGACCCTCAGTCCGGCACGGGCAAGCCGATGCTTCCGCAGGAGGAGCGCCGCCGGGGCGCAGCGTCTCTCTACCGCGACCTGGACGGTAGAGTCTACGGGATGCCCTACCGCGACGCGAAGCAGGAGTGGTATGAGTTCTACAAGGGCCAGGGGAAGAAGATCGGCAGGCACGAGCAGACACGGGCCAAACCGATCGCAGCTTCCACCTACGGCCTGTTCCTTCGCGAGTTTCCCGACGGCAAGCGGATCAAGACCTGCGACCTGGTGGAACGCATCCTGGTAGTCGAGGATCCGAAGACGGGCCAGCTCAAGGAAAGCCACTTCGACTACACGAGCGAAGGCGCGCCGGTGATGGGCCTGGCCGCCGCTCCCGACGGCACGATCTGCGGCGGCACGGCCATCCCCCCCCGTTTCTTCAGCTACCAGCCGAAGACGGATCAGTGGATCCGCCGCGCGTGCTTCAAGCAGTGGAACACGGTGGCTTGCCAGGGAGACCACTTCTTCGTTGGCGCCTACAACCACGGCTACCTGATGGAGTGGGACCCTTCGCGGCCTTGGGTGCCCACGGTCAAAGGAAAGCCGGACTGCAACCCGGTCATCCTCACCGAATGCGCGCCAACCATTCTCCGCCCGAGCTGTCTCCTGGCGCATCCTGACGGCAAGACGCTGGTGCTCTCCGGCGGCACGGGCTACGGCCACGTCGGGGGTGGCCTGCTGTTCTGGGATCGCCAGACACGCACCCGGACCGTGCTCGAGGACACGGACATCATCCCCGAGCACGCCACGATCAGCCTGCTGGCGCTCCCAGGAGGCAGGCTGCTGGGAGGCACGGCCTGCCCCACATCCCGCCGCGCTGAGAAGGGTGCCGGGAACTCAGAACTCTACCTCATGGACATGGCCACAAAACGCGTGGAATGGCATGAGGCGGTGCTCCCCGGCGTGGCGGCCTACAAGGGCTTCTGCCTGGCGCCGGACGGACTCGTCTATGGCGTCGCGCACCCCGCGCACTTCTTCGTCTTCGATCCCGCCCGGAAGAAGATCGTGCACAAGGAGGACCTGGGGCGCCGGCTCGGGCCGGCAGTGGTGCACCAGGGGCCGCGCATCTTCGCGGTCGGCGCCAACCACGCGGTCTACATGCTGCTCATCAAGGGCATCGCCCGCGTCGAGCCGGGCACCCACCGCGTGACGATGCTGGCGCAGTCGCCGGTGACCATCGACGCCGGCGGCGACATCCTGGACGGGCGCATCTACTTCGCCCACGGGTCGCACCTTTACAGCTACCGGTTGCCTCAGTGAGGCTCCGCGCGCCGGGCTGCCGACCTCTCGGTCTCCGACCGGGAAAACGGCATTTCCCCCTTGATTTCCCGTCTTTCGCCAGGTCAAGGCTTCGGCCGCGGGCCGACGGCCATCACGTGCGATAGGGTTCGCAAGTACATGACGCCGTTGGCCATGGCCGGGGTGCTGCTTCTGCGCTCGGCGATGGCCAGGAAGTTGAGCTGTTCTACAACATCGCCGTGACGCCTTGGTCCAACCTCACGCCAGACCTCCAAGTAATCGTGCCCACCCAAGAGGAAGTTGACACCTCTGTCGTGGTTGGCGTGCGAGCCAAGGCCGTCTTCTGAGCGGTGAGACGTTACCCTCACCGTCGTCTCACAATCTCATCCGTATTCCGAGACGTGTGTGACAATATCACCGATTAACGACACAAAGGCAGGGACTCCTCCGCTGGGGGATCTGAGATTCGGATTCCAGGTCCGGTCAGGCAAGCTCGATCCGGGCCGGATCCGTGTTCCGAGAATCCAACGATTTGCGGGATCGGAAACCTTGCTACGCACGTGAATGTGCCGGAGCGAACTGTCCAAGCCTGTCCGCGGGGCTGCTCGCCGCAAAGCCGTTCAACTTGAGCGCGTGGGTGTGGATCTACGTGGTCCGCAAGTCCTTGTGCCTCAGGGGTTCCTGGACCGTGCGGATGCCGCCAAACTTGGCGGCCTAACATCACTGCCTCGCCGAACGTGCATCCGCTGCAAGTGCCCGTTTGGTAACAGTTTAGGCTCGCATCTGTATCATGCCCTGTGGCGTGTTCTCCCGCCGCACCGTGCGGCAGAACACCCGGCGCGGCTGGAATGCCTCCTGCCGGGTATGTTGTTGTCGCGGACGGGCAGCGTGTTTCGCCGTCCGCAGAAGACGCTGGCCTATTTTGTGGGCTGCGGCCGCAACTGTTTGACTGAATTCATCCTGTGGCAAGAATTCCCTTCGTTGCGATGCGCATTATGCTGCCAGAATCGCCACCAAAACTGATTACGGCGGCGCCGGAACGGCGGCAGAATTCGACGTTCGGCTTGAAGAAGGTGTTGGGGCAAGGGTGCACTTGACGTCTCCAACACGCGAAGCACAGGACAGCCAACCACGCCAGAGACAGGAGGCCAAGCGATGCTTGAACTGGAACTCAACGCGGCGGTAAAGAAACAAGTCAAGGGTCATCAGTATTACGTCTTCCCGTCGCCGGCCACGCACTCGAACTACGTCGGCCGGCCGACGAAGTACCCCGATCAGAAGATCCTTCAGGTCTACGGGGGCAAGGGCAGCAACGGCAAAGCCAAGCTGCACCCCGACGTGCTGGCTCCGGCCGATTTCCTCATGACCGCGCTGCTCAAATACGGTGAGCATATCGACGATTGGAGCATGCGCAGCGCCGTGATTCAGAGTGGTTGGCGGCCGGACGACGCATCCCAGGGGCGCGAGTACCTGCGAATCCTCAAGCTCATCATGTCCCGCGACAAGGCCTTCGCAGGCATCGTGTTTCCTGCCAGTCTGGAGGAAGAGGCCCAGAGCGAATTGGGTGGCCCAGGCAATCCTCGACTCAAGACGTTCATGAAACACGTTGCGGAATCTCCGGGTTGGACCCAGGCGCTGGCCGACAGCCTGTTTAGGCAATTGCATCTCGCCTACGCTCCGCGAGGATTCAACCCGCACGCCACCGGCTTCGTTTTCGATCTCAATTTTTCGGTTTACTTCCCCAATGGCAGTGAAAGGTCGCTGGACGCCGATACCAGCCTCAACCGCTACGCCTTGCAGAGCGCCGCCGGAATGTGGCTTAATAAATACGCGATGACTTTCTGCTTCGATTCGTACGACACCAGAATCGAAGTTTGGCATCAGGAATATCGAAATTGCGGACCCCCAAGTATTCCCGCAGCAAAAATCCCTTTTACAGCCTGACGGGTCCTGGCTATGGTCGCAAATGGGGCCACCCACAAACTACCGGCTCATGAAAGCAAGAAACCGCCCATCAACCGCCCCTCCCTGCTCCCGCCGCCCCGCCCAAGCATCCAACGTCCTCGCCGCGTTTGCCCCGCCCTTCCATCGACGCGACTCGATCGCTGCCGCGATCGCCAACCCGCCTCCTGTCCTCTAAATGAGCTTGGTTGATTCCGGGAGGAGTTCATGAGAGCGTGATAGCCGCGTGGGCTTGCCCGGCGTTCTCCTGTGCTGCGGCACAACCTGTACGTAACGAAGCGCGGGGCAAGGCGCACGCGGCTATCTGAATAACAGCCGCTTCTTCCACGAATCACGCAAGCGCATTTAGCTTCCGCGACCTGCGACCGCTGCCCCCCCCAAAAAGACTCGCAAGATGTCCACAAAACCCCTTCCAAAATAGTTTCCTCTTTCTATACTTTTGTACATGTTCGCGTCGCCCTTCAAACCAACTCCGAAACGCCTCCACCACACAGCAACACTCCCGCACTTTCCACCCCCGCACTTCACCCGCTTTCCGCTCTCCGCTTTCCGCTTTTCTTCAACATAGCACTTTCGGCTAGTATGCAACTTACGGCCATCCTCCCAGACATAACTCCAATCTCCTAAACTACTTCCGCCCACCCATCGCGCCCGACTTTTTGTGCAACACCCGAAGTACGGTGCAAAAATAACAATTCACCCGCCGGGATCAACACCCTGCGGCGCGAGATCGAGGACTACGGCGACAAGAGGGGAGCTTGAGGACCTTTACCTCCCCTTCAAACCCAAGCGGCGGACCCGGGCGACGATCGCACGCGAGCGCGGCCTGGAAGTCACCAAGGTCGTGGTCAGCGAGTCGGGCGCGTCGATCTATTCGGCCAGCGCGACGGCCGCGCGGGAGCATCCCGATCTGGATGTGACGGTTCGCGGCGCATTGAGCATCGCCCGGCGGCTTCAGCCGGAGGATCTGCGGGAAGGGATGATCCTGGAAGGGGTGGTGACGAACGTGACCCGTTTCGGGGCGTTTGTGGACATCGGTGTCCATTAGGACGGACTGGTCCACATCTCGCAGCTTGCCAACAAGTATGTGCAGGACCCGAGCGAGGTGGTCTCGGTGGGCGACGTGGCGAAGGTGAAGGTGCTGGAGGTCGATCTCGACCGCCGCCGGGTGGCGCTCTCGCGCAAGCAGTGCCTCGGGCCCGGCGGATAATACCGGATGAAGGCGGCAGGCCATCGCCGCCGGCCGTCCGGGCCTGGCCAGCGGTTTTTTCATCGAGGCCTCTTTCGGCGCGTTCCCATCCCAGTTTAGGATAGGGAACCGGGCCACGTCGGGTCCCCTGGGAGCCTTCGTTTTTCCGCTCGCAATTTGGCTTGTAGAAAAAGGAACTTCGCAATGCGGTTTTCACGGTTTGTTTGCTGGTCGGTTGTGGTGCTTTCCGCGGCAAGTCTCGCCTGGGCAGGAGACGGCAACCGGCTGACTTATCTGGATGAACCCTGCGACCCTTACTACGCGGGCCTGGAGACCGCCAGGTTGGTCACACCGCAGTGGATCGGCGAACAGGGCGTCGAGACGGCGCTCGTGCTGGCCATCGACGACATGCGCGAGACCGGCCGCTACGAAACGTTTCTCCGCCCGATCATCGAGCGGCTCAAGAAGATCGATGGCCGCGGGCCGGTGAGCATCATGACCAACCGGGTGGACCCCAACGATCCGAAGCTCGATCCGTGGTACAAGGAAGGGGTGAACCTGGAGACGCACACCTACGACCATCCGTGCCCCTGCCTGGGCGGCAGCAATTTCGACAGGGCCAAGGCCACGTACGATCAGACCGTGGACTTGATGAAGACCGTGTCGAACGGCCGGGCGGTGGCATTCCGCATGCCCTGTTGCGACTCGATGAACTCCGCCAGCCCGCGGTTCTACGCGGAGATTTTCAACAAGACCACGCCCTCGGGCAACTTCCAGAAGATGGATTCGTCGGTGATGGTGCTGTTCACGCCGAGCGATCCGGCGCTGCCGCGCGACCTGGTGACGCAGGACGACGGCCAGCAGCGATTCCGCAAGTACCTGCCGACGGAGCGGAAGTTCATCAACTACGTGGAGGACTATCCCTACCCTTACGTGATCGCCCGGCTCTGCTGGGAGATGCCCACGGCGGTGCCCGACGACTGGCAGGGAATCAACCTCCAGGGCAACTACAATCCGATCACGGTTCGCGACATGAAGGCCGCCATCGACGCAGCCGCGGTCAAACAGGGAATCTACGTGCTCACCTTCCACCCCGGCGGTTGGATCCGCAACGACCAGGTTATCGACATGATCGACCACGTGGTGGAGAAGCACGGCAAGAAGGCGATGTTTCTCAACTTCCGCGAGGCCTATGAGCGGCTCACCAAGAATCTTCTCGGTGGCGAACCGCTCCGCACTGCCAAGGGACAGGACAACGGCGTGCGCCTGCTGGACGTCAACAACGATGGCTACATGGACGTGGTGATCGGCAATCAGACGGTTCGGCAGACGCGGATTTGGCAGCCGGAGAAGGAGCAGTGGACGTGCGTGGATTTTCCGGTCGAGATCGTCAGCGCAAACGAGCAGGGCGACTTGTGCGACGCGGGCGTCCGGTTCGGAGTGCTTCAGAAGAGCGGCCAGGCGAGCTTCCTGGTCCGGAATGAGAAAGTGGCCGGGCTGTGGCACTTCGCCGGCGGAAAGTGGGAAGCGGACGCCCAAGGCATGGCCGGGCTGGAGGCCGGGGGGCCCGTGGCCACCGCTCGCTCCGGCCGCGACCTGGGAGTGCGTCTCCGCGACCTCGACCGCGACGGGGTTTGCGAGCTGATCGTCGGCAACCCGCGGCAGCAGGCCGTGTTCCAATGGCTGCCCGAGCCGCGCGGCTGGCGCAAGCTGCCGTTTGCGCTCCCGGCCGGCGCCGCCATCGTCGATGCCCAAGGGCGCGACGCCGGTTTCCGGCTCGTCGATATCGACGAAGACGGCCACTCCGACGTGGTTTTCTCCAACGCCGAGCGCTACGCGCTCCACCTTTTCAGCTCGATGGCCGAGGGCTGGTCGCGCCAGATTCTCGCGTCCCAGCGGAGTGCGAGCAACAACGTGATTCCCATGATCGTCCGCGCCGACGGCAGCAACAACGGCACCTGGTTCAAATACGCCCATCTGTGGGTCCAGAATGAGGACGTCGGCGAACGCGTGATGATCAAAGACAGGCCGACGCTGATCCCCATCGAGAGCCGCTCTTACGCGACGCTTTTGAAAGGCGCGGACGCTATCGCTCCGGGGGCAGCACGTCAAGCAGCCTCTCAGCCCTGACCGTTCCTAGCTGCCTTCCCAGGGCTGCGCCCTGGGCTGATATGTCACGCCCCTGCCGGGGCGGGGGACCGCCCGAATGACGCCCGCCGCCGGCCATTGCGCGCATGTCCACGCGCGGCGGTTGCCCCCACGCGATCGTGTGGCAGCACCAGGTTCAGGCCTGAAAGGCTGATACATACCAGCCCACGATGACTTTGGCCAGAGCCTGCTTGTCGAACGTGTGCCTGCATCTTCATCTCATTCCTCCACGAAGTTGACGACTCAGAACTGTTTCGCCACGATGATCCGGTCGCAGAGGACGCGGTGCTCGGCCGCCGTGCCGCCCTGGCGGCCCAGTCGCGGGCGGCTATTGTGCAGGGGCCCGTTCGTCGATCAAGACGCGGTAGAGCGTGTCGCCGCAAAAGGCCACCAGGCCGTAGTGGCTGGAGTTGGCGATTCGCCAATCCATGCCGGACCCGTAACGGGGAAGGGCCCGGGGATTATCCACCAGAAGCTCTTCCTTCTCGGTGCGGAGATTGATCCGCCGCCAGTTGTCGCCGGCGTAGTAGAGCCAGTCGCCGACCCGAACGAGGCTGCCGCCGCGCGAATTGCCCATGTGCCAGTCGGGCCGGTCGCGTACGACTTGCAGCAGGCCGGTCTCTTCATTCAACCGGTACGAGCGGAAATCCTTATAGGCGCCGGCGATCCAGAGGACGCCATCGATGCTCAGGAACGCATCGCCCGGCGGGTCCCGCCGCGGGAAGGCATCGCGGTACCAGTCAACAACCGGATAGACCCAGACCTTTCCGGTCTCCGGTTCCACCAGCAGGGGGTTGTAGCGCCGCAGGATGAAGATGATCCGTCGCGGCTTGGGGCCAGGGAGGACGTGCTCGAACATCGCCTCGGGCACAAAGCTCATGGCCGGATCGAGGTTGGTGGCATTCTCGGCGCGCTGGTAGTCCCAGACCTTGGTCGCTTCGTGGATCACCTCCACCTTGGCTTGGACACCGTCGAATTCGACAACTGCGATCCAGCCGCGATCCTCGTTGCCGAACGAACCCGCCGCCAGCACGCGCCCGGGGCCAAGCCGGTGCGCCACGATGCCGAAGCGGCCGCAAGGGGGCAGGCCCTGATCCTTGGCGATGCGGACCAATTCCCTGCCCTGGCGATTCAGCACGGAGAGCCCCCAGTCGTAAGAGGCCGCGACCCACAAGTAGCGCCCGTCGCTGATCACGTCGTCAACGCTGAGCTTCGCATCGGCAAGCACCTGAGTTACCTTGCCGGGCTGGCTGATGAACAGGACCGCGGCACCGGCGAAGAGGGCGTCGAGCCCTTCGCCGAGTGGGCGGAACTGTTGCACGCCGCCCCATCCGCCGGGAGCGCGCCACTTGATCCGCGACGACAGCTTCTCGCCCGCGTGCTCCGTGTTGGAGAAAGTCAAATCGATGGGCTTCAGGGAAATGCGCGACTTCGGCCGGGCAGCACGTAGCGCGGACCGATCGAGCGGCGCGGGCACTTTGGCCGGAGTCTTGGGCGCCAGTGCCTGGGCGAGCCACTTCACTTCACTTCGCAGGTCCGCCATGTAACCGCGATAGCCCTCGCGGGGCACGTCGAAGCCTGCCTTTTGGGCCTCGGCCACGATCGCCTGCGCCTCTTGCGCCAGTTCCGGCGACAGCTCCTCGTTGCCGTATCGGCGATAGCAGAACTTGCCATAGCGCCCGTAGCTCCGCGCCAAGGGGCGATCCGAGGCCACGAGGCATTCGAGGAACGCCTGGTATTGCCCTGCGGTGAAGCGGTAGTAGCTCGTTTCCCGCTCCCGGCCCATCCTGGCCGCCACGTGGCGCAGGAAGTGATTCAGCGTGGAACACGGCCACATCGACTCGGGCAGGCGGTTGAGCAGCAAGTCGGCGATCAGGTCAAGGTCATCCTCGGTGTAGTAATTGCCTTCGCAGCGCATCAGCGCGCTCTCGAAAATGAAACTGCACGGGTCCGTTGCGCCGCCGAACCCGCTGCGGCCTGTCTTGGCCGCCGGGTCCAACGAGACAATGCGAGCGAAGACATGGCGCAGGAACTCCTTCTTGACCGCCTCGCATTCGCTCAGCGGCTGGCTGTACACGAAGCGGATGCCGGTGATGCTGTGGATCGCGTCGCGGGTCAGATCCGTGGCCTCCTCGCGGCAAAGCCGGCGGTTGCGGATCAGGTACTCGCAATGTTGCAGCGAGCGCTTCCAGTCGCCGACGACCTCGGCCACGATCGCCATCCAGAACGGATCGTCTTCAGCCTGCCGCGCGCCCTTGGGCCACTCGCCGAATTCGATGGGCCGGCTGTTGCGCCGCGCGTATTCGCGGACGAGCCGGATGCGCTGTTCGTCGGCGTCGGGCTTGAGCAGCAGGGCCGCTTCGCGGAGGGCCGCGGAGCGGCGGAACTCGCCGCGGGAGCTGAACTCCTCGGCCCGCTGCACAAGCAGGCGATATTGATCCTCGGCGTCGAGCGCCGGCCCACCGGCCATGGCCAGCCCGGCCAACTCTCCGGCGAACAGGTCCAGCAGCCGCCGGCCCGCCTCGTCCAAGGGCACGGCTTCGAGCTTTCTCTCGAGCAGCGTTCCGGTTGCGTGACGGGCGCGGAGGGTGATCTCCAGGGCGGTGCTGCCGTCTTCGACGTTGCGATGCGTGCGATACTCGCCCTCGATGAACAGGGGCACGGGGCGGTCGCCCTGCCCGACCGCCGCCAGATCGCGCTCGGCGCCGATGGCCCGCGCCTCGTCGACCGCGACGACGGCCAGGCCGGGAATCTGCCGGCAGGCCGCGCGAAGCACCTCGGCATAATCGAACTGGAGGAAGGAATGTTCGAACGTGAGGTCGCGGCTGACGAAATCGGGCACGGCGACCACGTGCTTGACGCCCCCCTCGAACTGACGGATGGCATGCAGCGTCTCGTCGGCCAGGGTGGCAACGATCTGGTCGCGGGGCGCGCCCTCGACACGCAGGGATACGTCCTGAAGCGTTACTCCAAGGCGAGAATCGCAGACGACAAGCCGAACGTCCTTTGCGCCCGAGGCCAACAGCACCAGGAGGTCGGCCCCTTCGATCCCGCCGATGCGGCAGCGGTCTGAGATGTTTTCCAGAAGCCTCTGAACCGCCTGCTCGTCGGACACCGCCCGAAATTGCCGGCGCTCGACAAGCGCCACCGCTTTGGTCTGGCTGAGCCGCGCCGCGAGCAAGTCGCTCCACCCCGCCTGCTCGCCTCCCAGCACGGCCGCCTTGGGTGGCGCCGCGGCGGATGCCGCCGGGAACGTCAACACCATGACCCATGCCATGCAGAGACGCATGATCCCTCCTTCCGCCCCATTGATTCCAGGGTGGTCCAAAGCGAACCATCGTCCTGTGGTCAGCTTCGCCGAACACGTTGCCGGAGTCAAGCATCTCACACCGGCCGAAAGACCAGCGACGGCCCAGCGGAATCACGGTGCCAGGGCAGAGGTGACCGCAGCGCGGGGCAAGCCCGCGCGGATACTCGGTGAACGGTCGATTCGTGCCGCTGTGGCGCCTATTTCTCCCCCGCCACCACCGGCCGGTGCCGCGGAATCTGCGCCTTGAAATCGCCCAGGCAGTTCCATTGCTGCCGCGCGTCGAGGTCGACTTCCGCCGTCACGACGGTGCCCCACTTCTCCGCCCGAACGAGCGGGCGGCCCTGGTGATCGTAAACAGCGCTGAGCATCCAGTTGCGAGCGATGTCCTCATAGGTGCTGCTGACGATATACACGTGGTTCTCGCAGGCCCGCGCGGAGGCCAGCTCGGGATTGCAGCCCCACACCGGCCAGGCGATCACCTCGGCGCCGCGATTGGCCAGTTCTCGGGCCACCTCGGGAAAGAAGCCGTCGTAGCAGATCATCATGCCGACGCGTCCGAATTTCGCTTGAAACACGGGATAATCCTCGCCCGGCGCGATCCCGGCCGCCGCCTCGCTGCGCGGCAGGCACGTCTTGCGGTATTTGCCGAGCAGCTTTCCATCCGGCCCCAGGAGCACGGCCACATTGTAGATCAGGTGATCCTGTCGCTCGTACAGGCCGGCCACGATATGCAGGTTGTGACGCCGCGCCAGCGAGCCGAAATACTCGGTCGAGGGGCCGGGGATCGGCTCGGCAATGTCTTCGTACTTGGGCCGCCGGGCGCCGACAAGCGGGATCGTTTCACCCAGCACGACCAGGTCGGCCTTCTGCCTCGCGGCCTCGGCGATCAGCGGCTCGTACTCGCGGCAGTTTTCGCCGGGCGATTTGCCCGTCGGCCGGTAATGCACGGCGGCAAGCCGCACCTTTCGCCCTGCGGGAGCCGGCACCGGCGCCAGCGAGATGCCGCTCCACTCCACCCTGCCCTTGGCCGCCCATTGCAGATAGAGTTCCACCACGGCGCGCGTCGCTTTGGCGGGCACGTGATAGACGTCGCCCACTTCCGTCCAGCCGTCGCCGCGGACCGGCCTGTCGGTGGGGAACTCCGCCTCCGCCATCGCCTTCCAGCCGACCAGGTAGCCCTCGGCGACCGGCCCCTCGTAAGGGACCGCGTTGCCGCCGTCGTCCTGCCAGAGGATGCGGACACCCGCGCTCCGCCGCGGCAGGGGCACGCCTTGCGCCTTCCGCAGCGACGTGAACCGGTAGGTTTCTCCCCCCTTGACGTCGAACGTCCGCCGCCAGCAGCCCTGCAATCCGGGCCGCTGGTCGGTTTTGATGATCCAGGCCCCGTCGCCCTTGGGGCCTCCCTTGGGATCGAAGGAAAACGCGGGGCAGATCTCCGCCCGCGGCGCCGCCGGTTGCCAGGGCAACGCGGCCGCCAGCTCGGCGCTCCGCGCCAGGCTCTCCGCAAGAGGAACCGGCGCCTCGGCCAACACCCAGCGCGCGGCAAACACGACGATAACGGCGGTCAGTGCGTAGACGGTGCGTCGCATGGCAAGACACCCCTCGACAAAGTCGTAGTCGTTTTGGCTCATCAGCTAAACAGCCTATCAAGCCCCACGTGCACTCCGAACCCGGCCGCCAGGCCGCAGCCGAGCCAAAGGCTGCTCTTCAACTCGGCCCAGATGTCCCCGCGGGGCTCAAGTGTCAGCGTTCCCATAACACCTCACCTACTTCCCCTTCGCCGCCGCGGGGGCGTTGGGCTGCGGCCGAACTTCGTGCCGGACCGGCCAACTCGCGCGGTCGTCGCTCGCGTACAGCCCGATCTTCTCGATCGGAATGCGCTCAAACCCGAGTTTCCAGGCGGGCGAGTCCTCGCGCAACTGGAAATCCTGGTGTGCCGCATCGACGAAATGCGGATCCTGGTCGATCAGGTTGTCGGTGAAGGTGACGCCGGGCTTGGCGCTGGCTTCGACCTCGTCCCACTTGCCGCCCCAGCAGATGTTGCGGGCGACGAGGTTGCCCCGCGGTTGGGCATAGTTGCCATCCAGATAAGTCAGCAATTGCGGGTAGCGGCTCCGCCAGGGCTCGTCTTTATACGGCACTTCCTCGAGGCGCTGTTTCATAATCGGCACGGAGGCGGAGGCCCAACCCATCATCCGCGCGTCGACGTGCAACGCCGGCCTGCAATCCACAAAAACGTTGTTCTCGACCACGTTGTCGTGGCCCCCGCCAATAAATGCCGCCCGGGGCACCTGGTAGAAGATATTGCCGAAGATGGTTGCCGAGCAGAACATGTCGTCGAGGTAAACGCCGTTGCAGCCGCGGCCTTCGTGGCCGTAGACGTGATGGAAATAATTGTAGCGGATCAGGTGTCCCCGCATGGCGGGATTGTAGCCGGCGTACATGATCCCGGCGTCGTTGGCGCCGTAGACCACGCTGTGAAATTCATTGAACTCGAACGTATGGTCGTTGCCGCCCCACATCACGGCCATGTGCGGCGCATCGTGGAACAGGTTGTGGGTCACGCGGTTGCCGACGCCGTCGACTTGCACGCCCGGCTTGCAGATGGGATTCCAGCGGCCGAATCGGTGAAGGTGGCAATTGTCCACATAGAGGCCGGCGGGCGTGAGAGTCCTGCGGTCTCCGCCGGACATCGAGACGCCCCCTTCGGCCAGGTTGTACAGGTCGCAGCCAATCACGCCGCTATGCTTGCCGCTGAGGCTGACGGCCCACCCGCCCGTGTTGCGGATCACGCACGCCGCGACGCGGTTCGAGACTCCACCGGCAATCGTAACGGCCGTGCCGCGGCAGGTTTCCAAGGTCATGTTGCGGAGTGTCACGAACGAGACATCGTTCATAACGACGAGGTTTGGCAGCAGCGAGATCATCGGCTTGCCGGTCTCGATCGGGCCTGGCGGCCAAAAGTAGAGGATGCTCGTCTGCCGGTCCAGGTACCACTCGCCCGGCTGATCGAGCTCGGCAAGCAGATTGTAGGCGTAATACCACTGGCCCTTGCGGAAGCCATAGGCATGCTGCGGCTCGGGCTCGAGCGTGATGACCCGCTTCTCCGTGTCGATCGACTCCACCTTGAGCCGCTGATCGGCCCAGTCCCAGAACCAGTAGCCGTGGAGCATGATGTCTTTCGCTCCGATCCAGCGTTTGGGCCGGTCGCCCTCATAGGTGAAGATGCCCTCGCGGCAGCCCTTGGTGCCGCGAATGTCCACCGGTGTGGGGCCGAGGAGATCGACGATCTGGGTGAAGCCTTCGTTCGGCCAACGGGCCAGAGTCATGGGGCGGTCCTGGAAAAACAGCTCGAGCCCGGGCTCGGACTGGGCCCAGGTTGCGCCAGGCTTCATCTCGCCCAGATCGGCGGCGCCCTGGGCCTTGAGGTCGGCTTGGAGGACGTGGCCGCGGGCCGCTTCATCAAGCCGTGCAAGTACGGCCGGATCGGTCACCGGCTGCCAGCCCGTCACGAGCTTGCCGCCGACGAGGCGAACCTCCGCTCCCTTGCGACCGCGATAGACGATCGGCGCGTCTTCGGACCCGGAATCCTGCCCGTCGAGTTGCAGCGGCTGCGACAACTGGTAGATGCCGCCGGCCAATTCGACCACGACGCCGCCTTTGGGCAGAGCGCCGCCGTGCCTGAGTTGACGGATCGCGTCGCGGGCCCGTTGGAGCGTGGCGAATGGACCGTCGTTGCCGCTCGCGTCAGGCTCCGGCAGACGGCCCGACCATGCGTCGTTGCCGTTGGTGGCGACAAACAGCGAGATGCCCTCCTCGCCACGGCACTCCCCTACCAAGGCCATTGCAAGCCCAGCCATCGCGGCGACAGCAAGAACGCTCTTCGCGCGATCGGCGATCCGTCGGATTGCGGAATCCAGTATGCGGCACGGACACCGGCCGACCAGGCGACCGCAACTGCTGCTTGACAAGTTCGCTTCGGATTTTTCTCGAGTCATTTTGGCGGGTCCCAGAGAACAACACCCATGTGGTAATTGGCGTGGTAGGCGGTCCGGCTCGCGTAGTAAGCGGTCAGCACCTCGCCGCCGGGAAGCTGGACACTGCTCGGATAGCCGCCGTCGCCCTCGAAGTCGGCGACGCGGAGCGGCTCGCTCCAGGTCTGTCCCTGGTCGCTGCTGAGGCGAACATCGACCCCCTTGGGGTCGACGCGGTTGCCGTAGGACAACAGGATGCGGCCGTCGCCGAGCCGGCTGAAATGGCCGGGGTGCTGCTGCGCGCCGGTGAGTGCCTGGCCGCGATTCCAGGTTGCTGCGTCGTCGCCGGATGTGTACAGGTCCAGGCCGTCATACCGGGCGGCGGCCAGCCACCTGCCGCCGCCGAGATGGAACAGCGCCGGTTCTTCAATCACGGCCTGGTCGCTCATGGCCGCCGGCTGGCCCCATGTTTTTCCGTCGTCGGGACTGCGAAAGACAAACGTCCCGCCCGGCTTGCCCCGGTACATCGCCACGCGAAGCGCGCCGTCGTTTCCGGAGAGGATATCGCCGAAGGGGACGCCGTCTTCGCCGGCGGGAGTCTTGGGAAAGGCCCCTCGATCGATCGACCAGGTCTTGCCCCCGTCGGCCGATCGGCTGACCCACGGCGGCAGGACGTGGGCGGGCGGACCGTGTCCGGCCGGCGTGCCTTTGGCCGGGCGGTGACTCCAACCCGACGCGATCACCACCAGGTCGCCATTGGCGGCCAGCCCGGCGGCGACGTTCATCCGGTTGGTGCCCGGCTCATGCGGCGCGGGCGTTCCGCGAAGGGTCCAGGTGTGGCCGCCGTCGGAACTTCCCCAGCATTCGACGTCCCCCTCCCACAGGCCGTGGCAGGGCTGGTTGAAAATCGTGGCGATGATCGTGCCGTCGCGGAACACGGTCAGATTCGGCCAGGCACAAACATTGTCGATCGCCACGGCGGGCCGCGGTCTCTCGCCCGCGCGGGTCTTCACATAGGCCCGTTCGGCCCCGGCAGCGGAGGCCGCCAGAAGACCGAGCCCCAGGATCGCGATTCTCAGCGTGTTCATGGCTGAATCTCCACCTCCGAAAGGATAGCGTAAAGGTCAAGAACCCGGCCGCGGCAGCCGCTGGTCGAATTCGCCCAGCCGCCTCAAGTCGTCGAGTGCTGCCGCGATCGCACGCATCGCCCCATCGTCCACGCCGGAATCGGGGATTTCGCGGTTGCCCAGCGTTGTCAGCACCACTTCCGGCCCCAACTCGAAGCGCGGCCTGGTATCGTACCAGAAATGTCCGGCCAGGATCAGGCGCACCGAGCGCGTGCCCTTGGACACGAACCGCGGCTCCTTGGGCTCGACGTAGAACTGGCTCTGGCCGTAGTAGATTCGCCCCGCATAGTCGCGGATGTCGAAGACCGGCTCCTGGGTGAACATGTGCATCTTGGCGCCCTCGATCGTCACGGCGCCCTCCGGCTGCCCGGATTTGCCCTCAAAGACCAGATGCTGATCGCTCTGCTCATTGTAGAAGTCGCTGATCACGACGGAGCGGTTATCCCGGACGCGCAAGGTGGGTTTCGATTGGGTCGCCAGCCGGGTCATGAACCCGACGAAACCTTGTTGCGAACTGGCCGGACCATCGATCGTGACCGTCCCCTCGTAAGAAGTCCGGAAGAGGAGAAATGCGCGATCGCTGCCGCTGATCCGAATGTTCCCCTGGACGTGGATCGCGTCCACGACGCTCCCCGGCGGCAAGCGGTCGAAGTGGAGTCCGTGGGTGTCCGGGGCTTTCTGGTACATGCCGAATCCATAGACCTCATCGAGAGCGAGGCGGCAAGGCGAACCGGCGGGCGGCGTCACGTGGATGTCGGCGCTATGGTTCATCGGCCCGAAGTCGTGGCTGCCCACCGCCAGGTTCGACAGCGTTACGTCGTCGACGCCGCCAATCTCGATCATCGGCCGCCCCGCCTCGCCCCGCCAGATGAGGCCGCAGCGGAATCCACTGCCGCCGACCGTGTACTGGCGGCCGGTTAGTGAAAGCGTCTTGGACACCACGTAGCGGCCGGTCGGAAGGTAGGCAATCGCGCCGCGGCCCGCTTGGTGCGCCGCGTCGATGGCGGCCTGGATCGCCTCGGTGTCGTCGGTCTGCCCGTCTCCCTTGGCGCCGAATCCCGCCACCGCGTCGAAGACCTCGCCCAACGCGGGGGCCGAGTCTCGCAGGAACCGCTGTTCGGCCGAACTTGTCACGCCAGACAGTCGGCCGGGCGGGACCATGTAGAGCTTTGCCGCCGGTGCGGTCTGCACAAGGCTCTCGGCGCTGGCCGGCCGGTTGTTGCTGAGCAAGAGCTTTTGTGCCGGGTTTCCCAGCTTGACCGGCGGCCGATTGGAAGGCGGCCGGTCGAACGAGCAGTCGAACATCAGCACGGGGCTGCCGTCGAGGTGCACGGCTCCCTCCGGATCGGTCCAGCCGGCGACGTGGCAATCCTGGATCGTCAGCGGTGCGATTGTCCCCACCTCCTCGATGAATCGCCGGGAACCGATCGACGTGGAGCGGCGGATCGAGCTGCCATGTTCGCTGCCGACGACGAAATCGGCACGGCGGCTGCCCTCGAAGTGGCAGTTGCGGGCATAAAAGTTGCCCTTGTTGTCGAGCACTCCGGTGCCACAGTCGCGGAACTCGCAGCCGTCGATCGTGTTGTCATAGTCGTTGAACGTCAGGAAAGCCAGGGCCGTGCCGCAATTCTCGAAGAGGCAGTTGCGGTAAAGGATTTCCGCCGAGGCGACCTTCTGCTGGTGTCCCACGCGGATGCCGTGTTCCGTGAAGTTGCGGAAGGCTTCGTGCTCGTGGCGGACCTCGGTTTCAAACCGCTGCTGGGCGGCGTGGTCGAAGCCCACGGCCGCCTTGCCCCGGCCGTCCCAACTCAGGCCGACGTAGCGGCTGTAGGCCACGCCGTTGCTCCAGAACATCCGGCCGCCTTGCGGGCCGTCCCAGACGAGCCGCGTCTGGCGGCCATGGCCGACCACCAGGCAGCCGACCGCCGGTCCCTGGAAGACGAGCGTCTTGGTGATCCGGTAGGTGCCCGCCGGCAGGTAGACGGCCCTCGATTGCCGGCCGAGGTCCAAGGCCGCCTGGATCGCCGCCGTGTCGTCCGCAACTCCGTCGCCGACCGCGGGCGGCGCGACATCGGTCTTCACGTTGATCCAGTCCGATCGCTCTTGCCAGGGCAGGCTGGGGATGTCCGGCAGCGCGGCGGCGGAGGCGCACGTAGTCAAGAATGTCACGAGCACGAACACGAAATGCATATTCATCGGTCGGTCCTTCCGGCTGCGCTGAGTTCGCGGCCAGTTCTGGATTCCTTTTTTTTCTGACTAGGGCGATTTTACTGCCGCCGGATTCGGCGGCCAGTGCTGCTACATCGACCTGCGAGATACGAATCGCGGGCGATCAGCGGAGCGGGGCGTCGGAGAGCACGGCCTGAGCCATGGCGGAAAAAAGCTGCGCGCCGAGACGGTATTGGCTCAAGGCTCCCACCGAGCCGCCGTTCACGTGGTAAAGGACTGCTAGCGTCTGAAATTCCGCCGCGAGGTGGTAATCCAGGAACTCTTCGGTCAGAGCCATTCCGCCGCCGGCGGTGTTGACGACGCCGGGCGTTTGAAAGGCCAGGCGGTCGCGCAGCGCGCAGAACGCCGCTGCCCGGGCGGGGTCTTGGTAAAAGCGATCAGCCTCCCAGGCGAACAGAATCGCACCGTCGTACGGCGGATCGGCCAGCTCCCGCCAACCGAGACCGCTGTGCAGATTCAAGAAGAGGTCGGGCTGGAACTCGGAGCGGATCCACTCCCACAAGAGCCGGCTCTCGGCGGATTTGGGCGGGGTCGCCTTGCTCGTGCCGGTCCACTCTTTGCACAGATCGATCCCCTGCGAGTTGGCGCCGCTGAGGCCGTGGACGTTTCCGTCGGGGTTCATCATGGGCATGACCGCCAGGTCGAGGCCGTCGGCAAGCAGCTTCGCTTCGGAGATCGACGACAAGACGTACTCGACCAGGCCCTTGGCCGCCCAGACGCCGCCGTGCTCGGCCGGGTGCTGCCCGGCGATCACGAGGAATCTTACCTTGGCGTTTGAACCGCGCAGGCGCAGAAGCGGGATCTCCCGGCCTTCGGGCGTTACACCGAGGCGAGTGACCTCGACGCGCTTGGGATGGGCGGCCGCCAAGGCCTGGCACCACTGGACCAGGTCGGAGTAGCGATAGGGCGGATTGCTGGCGACGTAGACCGGCTTGCCCGCGCTCAGGTCGACGTGCAGCTCGAGAAACTCATCGTGAAAAACGACCGAGTCGGGCCTGGCGTTCTGGAGCGGGACCCACCGTTCCCCGGCCCCCCAAATGCCCTGCATCAAGGCGGTCGCTCCCGCGGGACCCGTCGCAGCGCGGCGGGGCCAATTGCCCGACAGCGACCAGATGTACGATGGGAAATGGGAAGCGAAGTACTGCCTGCCGCGATCGCCGAATTCGGAGTCGGGATAGACGTCGAGTCGCAGCTTCGCCGGGGCGCCGTTTGGCCCAGGCGTCACGCGCACGCAGAAGTACTTCGTAAAGAACGATTGGTCGCCGGAGGTCTCCATCCGCCAGTGGTCCGGCGCAATCCGGCGGAGCCGCTTCCCGCCGCCGCACTCGAAATCGGCTTCCACCCGAGGGCCGTCGGCCGGGCTTTCGGCAAGAGAAACGCCGGCCACCTCCAACGCCAGTCCTGTCATCGTCCCGCCCAAGACGGCCAAGAGCCGCCGACGATCCAGATGGTTGTCCATGGTTCGCCGCTCCGTACGGTTAGTGTGTGGTCCTCAACTCCTTGGGCAAGCCGGCAGGCGCCTCGATGGTACTGTGTGTGCAAGGCACGCACAAGACGCCCCCGCACGCCTTCGCGCCGGTTGCGTTGTGCGCAGCTTGACTGCTCACCTCGGATTGCGGTTTGTTCTCGAAACGCGCTGCCCGCGAGCCTTTCCAAATCCACCGGGAGAAGAGAGGTTGTCCACCCGCCGAGACTTTTTTTCCACGATTTTTCGGCCCGCGAGAATTCGCCGGGGGGGAATAGTTGCTCACCGCCTTCTTCGCCGCAACGATGAGGCTTGCGTTGCGGAGCCTGATTTTGCCGATGCCTCAGTACTCGCGCTGCGGGTTCACCCCCGGTTGGGGCAGCGGGTACTTCTCCCGGTTGCCCAGTAGCAGGGGGGCCGGCGAGTCCATCGTGAGCTTGTCGAGGCCCGGAGCGAATTCGTGATCGTGGTTGAGGGCCTCGTCCCAGGTGATGACGCGCCCCGTGTGGACGGCCATCCGCCCCATGATCTGGACCAGGCTGGCTTCCGCGCCGCGTTTCGCCTCGTTGTGCGGCTTGTCCTGCCGGATCGCGTCGATCAGGTGGTCCCATTCCAACTGGTAGGGATTGGGCTCGGGCTGAGGGAAGGCCCACACCAGATCGCTGTCGACGAAGTTGTGCCCTTTGTAGATACGGCACTTGGCGGGTGTGTGCATGAAGGTGGAAATGACGGCTGATCCCTTCGTCCCATGTGCGGAACTGGCGAACTTGCCGAAACACCCACTCATGTTGCGGGCGTTCATGAAAAGATTGGCGCCGTCGGCGAAGGTGTATTCCACGGAGTAGTGGTCGAAGTTCTGGTCGACCATTCCCTCGCGAAAACAACGGCCGCCGGAGCCCTGGGCCGAGACCGGCCACGCCCCTTTCATCCAGCAGCATTCGTCGATGTTATGACTGGTATAGTCGTGCACCAGACCGCCGCTGGCCCACATGAAGCTGAGGTAGTGCCGAACCTGGTAAAGAAGTTCGCTAAGATCATCCGGCTTGGGGCCGCAGAAGCCGGCCGGCGCAACCAGCCGGTAAGTCTTCAGATAAGTGATGTCGCCGATTTGCCCCGACTGGATGCGATCGAGAAGCTCCCAACGGGCCTGGCAGTGCCGGCACATCAGGCCGACTCCGACCTTCAGATTCTTCTTCTCCGATTTCTCCGCCAAGGCCAGCATCCGGCGAGTGCTTGGACCGTCGACGGTCGTCGGTTTCTCCATGAACACGTGAATGCCCTTCTCGATCGCGTAGCCAAAATGCACCCAACGGAACGCGCAGGGCGTCGTCAGCAGCACAACGTCGCCCGGCCGCAGGCATTCCATCGCCTGCCGATAGGCGTCGAAGCCGATGAATCGCCGTTCCTGCGGGACGTCGACCTGGCCAGCGAACATCTTCTGGAGGTTCTGGTAGCTGCTCGTCAAACGTTGCTCGAACACATCCGCCATCGCCACCAGTCTGATTGGCCCGCTCTTGGTCGACAGTGCGTTGGCCGCTGCACCGGTGCCGCGTCCGCCGCAACCGACCAGGGCCAACTGGATCGTGTTGTCTTCGCCCGCATGGACAGGGGGAACTGCGGCCATGGCGAGCACCGAGGCTGCGGCGATCCGGCTCCCGTGATTCAAGAATTCGCGGCGCGAGGTTGCCGGCATATTGGAACGGGTCATCGTATAGCTCCTAAAGAACATGGTGGTAAGACATGGGAGGTCTCATTCGCCAAGCGTAAGTCGCGGCATCCACAAAGGGCCCGCCAGGCAACGTCGGCCAGCGCGACACGGACTGCCGGGGATTGTATCACGACCGGTTTTTGGATTGAAGCGTCCTGGGGCAGGCACGAGCCGGTCGCGTTGTCATAATCAGGGCCATCGCGACCGCCGACCCAAACACGCACGGAGGCCCGACGCCTGCGCGTCGAAATCAGCAAGCCGTTGTTCGCCCGGGACGCGCTCGAAGGCAGCCCGACCCTCAAGACGATCAAGCTCTTGCTCGATGTGAGGGGCTCCCGCACACCTTCCCAACCGATCTCCCAAAATCAGCAGCCAATCTCACAGCTCGGACAGCCGCGCGCCGATCTCTTCGGCCTTCGGCCGATACGCCTGCCACATCGCCCTGACAAAGTCGCCGGCCCCGGCGAACGGATCGTAGGCGGCCGGGCGGCCCGTCTCGCGCTCCACGGTGCCGGCGTCGGCCTCGGCCACCCAGCGGTCCACGTAGTCGAAGAACGCGTCGTGATTCCAGCATCCCTTGGCCCCCAGGAGCCGAGCGGCCAACGCCTGGCCGATCCACGTCGGGCCGTTGAGCCTGCGGTAGGCCTCGGATTTCCAGCCGTTGTTCTCGCCCTGAAACGGCGGGCCGTCCCATCGCTGCGGCGGCAGATGTTCGTGCCTCCGCGACTCGCTGCGGTCGATCGTCCAAAGAGCCTTCTGGCCGCGGTAACCTTGGCCATCGTACGTTTGCTCGTCCTCCGCAAAGGAGGCACGGACATGCTTCATGCCGCCGTGTCCCAAGAGGACTCCGGCGAAGAGAATCGGCATCTTCCGGCCCGAATTGTGCCCGCCGTTGGCCCGCCAGAGATCGTTGTCGGACTGAGTCACGCCGTAGTAGTCGATCCCCAACTGGACGAAGCGCAGGAGCAACTTCTCGTGTCTCCTTTCCGGATCGTCGAGCATCAGCATCAGCGACACCGTGGAGACGATGTTGGAAGCAATACGGCCCATGACGGACTGCTCCTCTGCCACCGGC
>JAMOAF010000258.1 GCA_023621895.1 Planctomycetota bacterium | reverse complement strand
CCGAACGGGGTCCCGGTCAGCAGCAGCCCGGCCGTGATCCCGATGATCGAAAGCGGCAGCGTCAGCAGAATGATCAATGGCTGGCGGAGATTGTTGAACAGGGCGACGACAACGACCGCCATCAGGATCATCGCGATCGGCAGCCGGGAGAACACCATGTTCTGGGCCGTCTCCGAGTCTTCGTGCTGCCCGCCCCACTCCAGCCGGTAGTCGGCCGGCAGGCGGATCGATTCGATCTTCGGGCGGAGCCGCTCGAAGACGTCGGCGGTGAGCGCCCCTTTCGGGTCGCACTGGGCGGTGATCGTCGGCCGGCGCTGGCGGCGGTGAATGATCGGGTCTTCCCATTCGGTCTTCAGGTCGCTGACCACTTGCCGCAGCGGGATGCTTGCCGGCGCGCTGCCCCAGACCGGCGCGTTGCCCAGGTTGTCGACGTCGTCGCGCTCATCCCTGGGCGCCTTGATGAAGATCGGCAGCAACCGGTCGGCCTCGCGGTAATAGCCGACCGGCAGGCCGCTCGTGGCGTGGCGGAGCGAAAGGGCCGTCTCCGCGCGCGAGGCCAGGAATCGCCGCCCCCGCGCCTGCGAGTAGACCGGCACGCAGGTCTTGACCGGCTGCCGCCAGTCGTCGCCCACCCCGCGGGTCTGCGGGTCGGACCGCATGATGCTCTTGGCCTCCTCGGCCAGCTTGCGGAGCATGGCCGGGTCCGGGCCGCTGAACCGGGCCTCGATTTCGTACTTCGACGTCGGCCCCAACCCAAACCGGCGGACCCGCGGCTCGGCCTGGGGAAAATGGCCGGCAAGGTAGTCTTCCAGCGGGCCCACCAGGCGGTCGATGTCGCGCCCCGAACGCACGTTGACGACAATCTGCCCGTAGCAGGCGCGGATCATTTCCGGCTCGTACGGCAGGTAGAACCGCGGCGGGCCGGCACCGATGAACGTCGCCGTGCCGGTCACCTCCGGCTGCCGCGCAAGGTAGGCTTCGACGAGCCGCATGTCCTCGGAAACGCCCTCGATCCGGGCCGATTCGGGCAGCCAGTAGTCGACCATGAACTGGGCCCGCGTCGCGCTGGGAAAGAAAATCCGATCGACGGATAAAAACCCCAGACCCGCCGCCACGAGCATCGCCACGGCCGCCGCCACCGCCAGGCGCCGGCGGCGCAGCGAGACCTCGAGAATCCGCCGGTACAACCGGTAGGGCCAGCCGGCGTAGGGATCGGTCCCCTGGCGGCTGGTTTTCACCTTCAAAAACAGGTCGCAGAAGACGGGCGTCTGCGTCATTGCCAAGACCCAGCTCAAGCCCAGCGAAATCCCCACGACAAGGAACAGGCTCTCGCAATACTCGCCCGTCGCGTCTTCCGAGATATAGATCGGCAGGAAGGCCAGGATCGCCACGAGCGTGGCGCCGAGCAGCGGCAAGGCGGCCGAGGCGACCGGCCGGGCGACCGCCTCCGCGCGCGTCTCGCCCCGTTGCAGGCGGACGAGAATCCCCTCGGTCACGACGATCGCGTTGTCGACGAGCATTCCCATCGCGATGATGAAAGCCCCCAGCGAGGTCCGCTGCATGTCGACGCCCATCCAGAGCAGAAAGACCAGCGTGCCGAGAATCGTCAGCACGAGGCTGCTGCCGATCAACAGGCCGCTCCGCAGCCCCATCGTCACCAGCAGGACGCCGACGACCACGGCCACCGACATCGCCAGGTTGGCCACGAACCCGCCCACCGCCTGCTTGACGTCGTCGGCCTGGAACGAGACCACGCCGATTTCCAGCCCCACGGGCATTTCCTCCAGCAGCTCGCCGACCCGCTTCTCCACCGCTTCGCCCATCCGCACCACGTTGCCGCCGGAGACGGCCGAGATCGCCAGCCCCAGCGCCTGCTTGCCGTTGAAGCGCATCATCGTCAGCGGCGGATCGAGGTAGCTCCGCGAGATCGTCGCCACGTCGCGGAGCAGCACCAGGTCGCTCTCCGAGCCCAGCGAGGCGAGCGCGGCGGCCGGCAACGCGGCCGGTGACTGGCGGACCACCAGGTCGCCAATCTCGTCGACCGATTGGAAACCGCCCGAAGGAGCCACCCGCACCGTCTCCCCGTCGATGTCCAGGTCGCCGGCATCGACCATTTTGTTCTGCCGGGCGAGCGTTTCCAGGATCGCCTGGGGGTGGACGCGGAGCTCGGCCATCTTCGCCCGCGAGATCTCCACGTCGATCGTCTCGCGCTGCTCGCCCCAGATTTCCACCCGGGCGACGTCCTCGACCAGCAGAAGCTCCCGCTCGACCGTGTCGGCCGCTCTCTTCAACTCGGCATACGAAAAACCGTCGCCGCTCAGCGCCAGGACGATGCCGTAGACGTCGCCGAAATCGTCGCGGACGGCCGACGGGCCGGCGTCCGGAGGCAGCTCCGCTTGCGCTTCGATGACCTTCCGCCGCAGCTCGTCCCAAATCTGCGGCATCTGGTCGCCGCGGCAGGCGTCGTCGATGTCGACGTAGACGATCGACAGCCCGGCGCGGGAAATCGACCGCACCTTGTCCAGCCGATCGAGGCGCTGGACGGCCTTCTCGATCACGTCGGTCACCTGCTGCTCGACCTCCGCGGGCGAAGCGCCGGGGTACCGGGTGATGACCAGGGCCGTCTTGAGGGTGTACTCCGGATCCTCCAATTGGCCGAGATGGAAATACGACCAGGCGCCGGCGAGCATCAACAGCACGCACGAAAACACCACGACCGTGCGTTGCCGGACAATCAATTCAGCCAGTCTCATGCTTCACCTCGCCCCTTCGGCGCTTCCAGGCCGGCGGACCGCTGACCGGCGGCATTCTCCAGGCGCACCTGCTGGCCATCGTGAAGGAAGCTCGCTCCCGCGGAGACCACCCGTTCGCCCGGCATCAGGCCGGAACGGATTTCGAGGCCTCTGGAGCCCAGCTCGCCGACCGTGACGGCCCGCTTGCGGACCTGATCCGTCGCTGGATCGACGACCCACACGTGGCAGTTCCCGTCGGCGTCGCGCAAGGCGGCGGCCAGGGGCAGGGTGACCAGCGTCTCCGCGCCGGGCGCGCCCAGGCCGATCCGCACCGTGGCGGTCATGCCCGGCCGCACGATGCAGTCTTGCGGCGCCGCCATGCGAACGGTCAGCGGATAGGAGAGCTTTCCGAGCTGGATTGCCGGCCCGATCTCGTACAGTTCCGCCTCGTAAAGCTGCCCCGGGTAGGCGTCCAGCTCGACTTGAAAACGGCGGAAGCGATCCTGCTGAATGATCACGTCCTCGGGCGCGCCGACGGTCACCTCGATCGTCTCGCACTGGAGCAGCGTGACGATCGGCTGCCCGGCCGCCACGGTTTCGAAGGTTTCGGTGAATTTCTGGGCCACGTAGCCGTCAAACGGCGCCAGCAATTGGGTGTCGGCCAGGGCGTTTTCCGCTGCCGCGCGCTGCGTCTGGAGCATGGCGATCTTGGCCTCCATGCCCTCGATCTCTTCGACCCGCGCGCCGCTCTTGGCCTTCTCCAGTTCCTGCTCGACGGCCTTGACCGCCGCCTCGGCCACCTCGGCGCCGGCCATCGCCGCTTCATACTGGGCTTGGGCGGCCGCCTTTTCCTGGTAGAGGGCTTTGACACGGTCGTAGGTCCGCCGGGCTTCGTCGCGCTGCGCTCGGGCGCCTTCGAGCTTCGCCTCCAAGGCCTGGACATCCTCCGCTCGGGCGCCGGTGCGCATCGCCTTCAGCCCGGCCCGGGCCTCGGCCAGCCCGGCTTCAACCCGGGCCACGGCCAGCTCGAAATCGCGGGGGTCGATCCGCGCCAGGAGCGTGCCCTTGGCGACGCGCTGGCCGACCTTGACGTCGAACCGATCGATCGGCCCGGGGACGCGAAAGGCGAGCCGGGTCTCGCGCGACGCGCGCGTCACGCCCGGAAACGAGCGTTGGAAGACCGCCTGGCCTGACGGCACTTCGACCGTCTTGACCAGGCGGGCCTCTTCCACCGCCTTCTCTCTCGCCGGCCCCGCTGCTCCCGACCGCAAGGTGGAAACGCCAGCCGCCAGAACCGCGGCAAGCAAGAGGGCAAGAGCACCGATCGAAATCCGCCGCCCGACCAGTCTGGCCGGGGCCCTTTTCGATGTTCCTCGGGGGGCTTGCGGTCCCATTCCCTGCTCCACAAACGCCTGGCGGCGCTTGGGCGACGCCGTGATTGTGCCTTCTCTGGTCATGACCCCACCTCGCGGCCGCTACGAAAATCCTGGGTATGTGGCTCGGGCAATCCCAACGCGCGAACCGAATTGACCGCCACGTATTCCGCCGCCGCTTCAATGAACGAGCGGTCGTAGGCGTTGCGGCCGGTCAGCCGCATGATCACCCGCCGAGCCATCAAAAAATAATGAATCTGCCCCCCGATGCAGCAATTCCAAAAGTCGGCCGACTGGCGCGTGATGTTGGGAACGTGCTTCAAGAGCAGGTCCCGCAGAATCTCGTCGGCCGGGCGGAGAACCTCGGCGATCGTCTCCACCGCCTCGGGATGGTCGTCGATCACCGCGCGATTGATCAGCCGGCCGTACCAGCCGGGCTGGTCGGGGGCGATGTAGTTGAAAAAGAACTCCCGCACCAGGCGGTAAAGAAAATCAGCCGCCTCCTGCGCGTTGGCGATCTGGTCGGGCCTGGCGTTTGCCAGGGCGTCGCCCAAGCGGATGTGCTCGTGAAGCGCGTGGCGAATCGCCTCGAGGTAGAGCTGCTGCTTCGATCCGAAATGGTAGTTCACCGCCGACAGGGTCGCCCCCGCCTTGGCAACGATCTCGCGAACGCTGGTCCCCTCCAAGCCTTTGTCAGCGAACAGTTCACCCGCGGCAATCAGCAGCGATTGCCTGGTGTCCGGCGGGGCGGCAGTCTCAACCACGGGTGATGTCTCCTTTTTTATTCTCCCTGGTTCCCATCCACCTCGTTCCCAAGCTCCAGCTCCACTCTCGTTCCCAAGCTCCAGCTTGGGAACGCCTCCAAGCCCGTCTCCAGCGTTCCCGGTTCCCACCCTCCTCGTTCCCAAGCTCCAGC
>JAMOAF010001028.1 GCA_023621895.1 Planctomycetota bacterium | reverse complement strand
TCGTAGTAGCCCCGCATCCGCTCGGCCGGCGAACCCAGGGCCGTGTGCATGGTGGAGACCCGCGGCAACTCAAAATCCCAGACGGTGAGCGTCACGGGGATCTCGACCGCATCGGCTGCGGTTGCCGTAACACGGTAAACACCCCGGTATCGGCCGGGCTTTGCGCCGGCGGGCACCTCCAGGTCGATCCAGAAGCCGTGGGTTTCGGCGGGCGGCAGGTCGAAGGGGACGGCGTCGAGACGCGCGCCGGCGAGCGGCTCTCCGCTGAGCGGATGGTTGAAGGGGATCAACCCGTCGGGGTACCAGCCCGGCTGGAACTGGTCGTTGCGGTGCGTCGGCTGGGTGAGTTCGAACTGGTGCTCCCGGTAGAGACGCGCCTGCGACGCCGGCAGCACGGCGCCGCCCTCGGCCACCAGGTCGCCGGGCTGGAGGTTCACGCCCTTGACGGCCGCGTCGGAGCGGAGAAAGACCTGGAAGCTTTCCGATTCGTTTCGGGCCGCCGCCAGCTCCACCGCCTGGTTTTGTCCCGGGGGGGCGTCGCGGAGGAGCCGCTCCGTGGCCGTCGACGTCCAAACGCTCCAATCGGCGCGGCCGGCCGCGGGCGCCAGGCCGGCGATGATGGAAAGAGCCAGACCGAGATTCTGCCAGTTCATTGCGTTCACCTCCAAGAGATGGAAGATGCCCTGCGCGCGTGGATTCGTGGGCCGTTGCCCGAAGACGTGCCACCCACCCCGCCAGGCAGGCTTCCAAAGGTCCCGCCGGGATGGCGTTGTGCCCTCCGACACAGGTTTGCGGCCCGCGTGAACGACCATGTTCACGGATTCGGGTCCGCTCGTCAAGCGCGCGTCCGGGCGCTCACTTGACCCCGAGGTTCTCCAGAAAGTCCACGTGATTCCCGCCGCCGTTGGCATTGTCCTTGCGCGGACGCCAGAGCTTGCCGAGGATGTCCAGATCGCCGTCGCCGTCCACGTCCGCCGCGATGGCCAGGTGGCCGCCCAGGTTGGCGTCGAGGATCACGTGCTCGGCGAAGCGCTGCCCTTTGCCGTCGGCGTTCTCCCAGAGGAACCAGCGGGGCGGCAGGTCGCCGGGAATGCCCTCCATTTCGCAGGAGACGACGTCCGCGTCGCCGTCGTTGTCGAAGTCTCCCACGATCAGCGAGTGATACGCGCCGCGCTTGGCCGCGCCAGCCTGGGGCAACTCGTGCAGGTTCCACGCACCGCCCCTGCCGTCCCTGTTTTCAAGCCAGCCGATGCGGCCGCCCTTGATCTCGTTTTCGGTCATCACCAGGTCACTGTCGCCGTCTCGATCGAGATCGACCACGACACAGTGCGTGGCCAGCGCGTAGGGCGGGCTTGGGTTGCCGAAGGGGATGTTCTCGTGAACCACCCATTTCGCTGCCTTGCCGTCGGCGTTTTCGAACCAGAGGTTCGATCGCGCCACGTCGACGTCTCCGTCGCCGTCGATGTCCCCCGCGCCGATCCCGGCGTGGACCGAGGGCCCAATGTCGTGCCGCTGCCAGGGCCGGCTGGGGGCGTCCGGAATCCGATACCACCGCAGGTTGTTCTTGTCCGACATGGTAAGCACGTCGGGCCGGCCATCGCCGTCAACGTCGGCCAGAACAACGTCGTGGACACTGGCCAGCTCGGGATCGAAGGCAATCCGCTCAAACGGCTCCTGGCGCGGTTTGCCGGTGTTGCGATACCAGGCGCCGCCGGTGACGACATCCACCCAGCCGTCGCCGTCCACGTCGAGCGCGGCGGCGCCGACGTCGGAGGGCGAACGTTCGCCCAGCGCGTGGCGGACCCAGCGGCCGGGCGTTTCCTGGCGATACCACAAAAGCTCACCCCGGCTGCGGCCGGTGATGAAATCCGGCTTCCCGTCCCGATCCACGTCGGCGATGGCGGTCTGGCCCCAGGAGGAGCCGGGCAAGTCGCGATCCACGTAGTGGTGTTGGAAGGCTAATTCCGCGGCCGGGGCCAACAGCGGAACCAGACCCCAGGCCGAAACCGATGCAAGCATGAGTAATCGATGCGGATTCATGGGGCGCCCTCGCGTTTCCTGAAGTTGAAGTCAGAAATCTGCTGGAAGATGTTACAGCCAAGCCGCCCTCCCGGTCTAGACAATCGTCTTAACCTCGGCACGGGCCCCCGGGAGGACCCACTCGAGGCGCGGCGTTTCCTCGCCCCCCTTAGTCCTTTCCGGCCGCCCACCGGGCGGCCTGCTCGACCAGGTCTTCCAAACCCTCGGTTTGCTCCGGATGCGGGCTGACAAAAACGACGCGTCCTTCACCACAGCGTCCAGCGGCGATCGCGGGCGAGCTGGTCATCGCCCCGGCCGGCGACCCGTGCTCGGCCAGTTCCGTGCGAAACAACGCCAGCACTTGGTAGTCGGGCAGGGCCTCCACGCCGGCCGGCCTGATGATCGGACCGTTGGCGTAGCGCACTTCCAGCAGCCCCGGCCGGTCTCCCAGAATCTGTTGCCCCTCGGCGGTCAACTCGATCTGGACCATTCCCCGGCCGCGTTGCCACTTGGGAGAGACCGTCCGGGCATCCAGGATCTTCAGCCCCCAATCAAAGCCGCTTGTGCACAGGTACGCGCCCGCACAGATGCCCAGGTAGCCGCCACCTCCCTCGACGAAGGCCTTCACCTGGCGGCGGCCGTGTTCGCCGATCGCCGCCGCTTCTTTGCTTCCGCTGCCTCCGGGAAAGATCGTCAAGTCGAAATCGGCCAGCGCGCCGGCGGCGATTTCTTCGGGTCCCACACGACGGACGCGCATCCCGGCCTCGCTCAAGATCCTGTCCACCGCGGATGCCCCCTTGCCACCGGTGCCCTCTGCGTCGTACAGGGCGACCCAGGTTTTGCCCGGCGCCGCGCGGCGTCCACCCAACCGGTCGACATCCACTTCCTGATCAAGCGCCCCCAGATGCACAAGCAGGGCGTGGACCATCAGCCGGTGCTGGCGCACGCGGCGCGACAGAGGTTGGCTCGGGGCGGACGAGGCGGATGGCCTCCGATCCTTCTCGGCGGTTTGGGCGGAATCCGCCCCCGCAGCCAGATCCTGCCGGGAAGTCTCCAAGATCATGGCGCTGGCGCCAAGATGTTCACCGGCGGCGCGTGCCAGGCTGCCGTCGACCGGCGGGCCGAGTTGCACGAACCGTTTCTTCTCGTTGCTGATGCTCGCGTTGACGGCTTCGAGCAACCGCGCGGCCGCCGCCTCCGCTGCCGGCGACGACAACACGATCGTGCTGGAACCGGCCGCGCGCGATCCGGCCGCGCGGATTCCGCTCGCCTCGTGGAGGTCTACCACCCAGTCCGGGTCCCACGACTCGACCCAGCCCCAGATCGCTTGGGCCGGTTCACCACGCGCCGATTCCTGCCGGCCGGCACGGGGGAAGTTCCGATCCAGATTTCCCACGGACCGCTCCACGTCGGGTACCATCCGCGTGCGCGCCGCCAGAGCCGGAGGATTGGCGCGGGGGAGCACCGCCAGCGTCCCAGACCGAATCGGCCAGTGCCGGATCTGATCGGCGGCTTCCGCCCCTGCCGGCTCGTCCCCGTGAATCCCGCCGACAAGGACCACGACCGGCCCCGGCTGATCGCTCTGCTGCACGTAGTACGGCGTTTCCCAAGGCGTACCTCGATTCAACACCCCTTCGGTCCGCCGGACTTCCGCCCAGCCCGACACGGGAGCCCAGAGCAGCGCAACAGCCAGAAATATGCAGCGAGAACCAGGTAATCGTGAAAACGGCAGCATGGTTGCGTTCCTTAGACCAGGTCTGTTGTCAAAAACAAAAATCCCATACCAACACGCCTGCTGCAAGTCGTCGGAGGTTTCCCCAGCCTTGCCAGACCAGCAACTGGGACGAGAACGGCCGCAAAGTCAGCGGCGGCGCGCGGTTGCCGTCGTCTTCAGCAAATTCTCGCCAGTCCGGCATGTTTCCGCCTTTGCTACGAGCGGTCGCCCGGCACGGTGATTTTCCCCGCATGGCATGTGTTTGGCCATCCGCGGCGTGGACAGGGCGATTCGGCAGCCGGATAATCGATGTCGCAACTGCAATCCGTTCCGCCGCCGTCCTGGTGGTTGATCGATTTTCCGAGATACGGACTCGAGCACGCCATGTCCATCCTTGCGGATCGCCGATTCTTCGTTCACGCGCCGCACAACGCGGTTGGGCTCTCGCCGGGAATGGTCACGTGGCAACCAGGGACCGCGCCGGCCGCGCCGCTTCCCGCGAAGCGAGCGGCGCGGCGGCTCTGCCTCGTTTCGGCTTGCCCTTCCCGCCAGTCCGACGAGTCGCTTGCCTCGCTGGCGTCGTTTCTCGAGCAGCATTACGAAGTCGCCTGCACGAAGGCCTTCGCGCGGACCCGCGGCGACCTGCCGGGGTTGGAGGAGTTGTCCTCCTGCCAGTGCATGGTGCTCTTCGCGCAGCGCTTGGCAATCGCCGGCCAGCAGTTGGAACAGGTGCGCGAGTACTTCGCCGCGGGCGGCTCGGTAGTGGCGTTGATCGGGCCGGCCGCCGCGCTGGAAAACTGGCCCGAGTGGGAAGCCGAGATACTCGGCGTTCAACTGGCCGGGAGAATTCCCGGCTCGAGCGGAGCGCTCGTCGAACCGGCGCCGTTTGCCGAAGGGCATCCGATTCTCCGGGCGGTGGAGGGGTTGACCCACGGCGCGAGCATGACCGCCTGGCGGGAAGTCGACGGCCAGCTTACGGCCCTCTTAACGGCCGGCGCCCCTACCCGCTGCGAGCCGGTCGCCTGGGTCCGCCATCACGGCGGCCGCCGAGCGTTCTTCACGACGCTCGGCCACCCGGCCGATTTCCAGAAGCCGGCCATGCTTCAGCTCTTGGCCAACGCGGTGCTGTGGGCCGGCGAGGGTGAGGAGATGGGCGGGAGGCAGTGACGGACGAGGTCGGCGCTGGAACGGCGGCATGAAGGCGCCCCCACCTGGTTCCCAAGCTCCAGCTTGGGCCCCCCCCGGCATCCAAAACCACCCGCACCTGGTTCCCAAGCTCCGGCTTGGGAAC
>JAMOAF010000058.1 GCA_023621895.1 Planctomycetota bacterium | reverse complement strand
CCCGGCGAGTTGCAGGTCCGCATCCATCTCGACCTGGTCGACTACGAGATTCCGCGCGGGGAACTGAGGCTTGGATACGCGCTGAAAACAGAACAGGGCGAGCAGATTTCCGGCGGAACCGGCTACTCGGCGGCGACCGCAGAGGCGCAGTCCACCGATCTTCTCATCCCGGCGCCGGAGCTTGCCCCGGGGCGCTACGACCTGGCGATCCGGCTGATCGGTCCGGACGGGAAACGGCTCCAAGAGACGCATCATCCGATCGAGCGGATGGCCGATCCCTTCTCACCGGCTGCCATGATCGACGCGCACGGGCGGTTGATGGTGGACGGCAAACCTTTCCTGCCGCTGGGGATGTACTGGAGCAGCATCAACGAGGACGACCTGAAGATTTACGCCGACAGCAAGTTCAACTGCTTGATGCCCTACGGTTCGCCTTCGGCCGAGCAGATGGATCTTGCCCGGCGCTATGGGATGAAAGTGATCTATTCGGTGAAGGATTTCTATGCCGGTTCGCGGCACGCGCCCGCCTCGATCAAGTCGGTCGACGATGAGGAGCCGCAGGTTCGCGATCGGGTGCGGCGTTTCCGGGATCACCCGGCTCTGCTGGCCTGGTACTTGAACGATGAACTGCCGCAGACCTTCCTGCCCCGGCTCGAGGCCCATCAGCGCTGGGTGGCGGAAGAGGATCCGAACCATCCGACTTGGGTCGTGCTGTATCAGTATCGCGAGGTGGCCGCGTACCTGGACACGTTCGACGTGATCGGCACGGACCCCTACCCGATCGGCCGGAGCCCAGCCTCGCAGGCCGCGGCCTGGACGGCCGAGACGCGCCGGCAAGTCGATGCCGCGCGGCCGCTCTGGCAGGTGCCGCAGGTCCACAACTGGATCAATTACGGAAAGGAGGACGCGGCCAGCGAAAAGTACCGGACCCCGACGTTTGATGAAATGCGGAGCATGGCCTGGCAGTGCCTTTGCGAAGGAGCGACGGGACTGGTCTTCTATTCCTGGTACGACATGAAGCGAAATCCCGATGTAACCTTCGACGAGCAGTGGGGGCAGCTCAAACGGATCGTCGCGGAAATCGACCGGTTTGCTCCGCCCCTGCTCGCCGCCGCCGCGGGGCCGGCGCTCCGGCTGGAAGTCTCGGGCGGCGCGCCAGGGCCCGCGGCCCCGCCTCGATGGCTGCATTGGCTTGTGCGCCGTCACTCCGGCAAGGTCTACATCTTCACCGTCAACGACGGCGACGGTTCGGGGGAAGTGGCGTTTCGATTGTCCGGCCCTTCCACTGCCGGCGAAGGAGATGCAAACCGGCCGTGGCGCGCCGCAAGTGTGAAGGAACAGACCGGCAACCGGCTCCTGAAGGCCGATGCGGACGGGTTCGTCGACCGGTTCGAGCCGCTCTCGGTCCATGTTTACGAGCTCACTCCGGCGGCCAACTGACGCTGGGCCGTGGGCCGATCCCGCACAACAGGCATGGCCTCCCGCAGCGCGGCGATTGGCGGCCATTTCTGCGCCTTTCGGAGTGCGGCGACTGATCGCCGCTTCCCCCCCTTTCGGAGTACGGCGATTGATCGCCGCTTTCCCCCTTTTCGGAGCCCGGTTCCGCTCAGGTTGTGCAAAACACCCGGCGGAGGAATTCCTGGTTCTTCACGTAGCACTCGAACATCGGTTTGCCGCCAGGCACGGCGCCTTCGATGATCAGCCAGCCTTGCCAGCCGATCTCGTCAACTGCCTGTTTGACTTTGGCGAAATCGACTTTTCCTTCCCCGAGCAGGAAGCCGTTTTCCTTGCAGTGAATCTGGCAGATGCGGTCGCGGCCGAGTTGGCGGATTCCCCGGCAGACGTCGTAGCCCATCTCGTGCATGTTGGCGACGTCGTAATAGACCTGCACGGAAGGCGAGCCGACCGCGTCGAGGATTTGCAGGTGCTCGTCGGCATTCAGGTAGGACTCGATGCCCAGGATGACGCCGGCCGCCTCGGCCTTGGGGGCGATGCGTTTCAGCCGCCGGGAGACCTCCTTCCGCAGTTCGGGACGATCCCTGATGTCGCCGTTGCCGAAGAAAGCCAGGAGCACCACCTTCTGGTTGAGTTTGGGCATCACGTCGATGCAATCGGCGACCCATTGTTCGGCGCCGGCGTCCGAGGCGTACGGCACCTGGTTGAGAATCCCCATGGCGAGCGAAGCGATTTCCACGCCGTGGTTTTTTGCCTCGGCGAGATACTTTTGGCGATTCTCCGCCAGGCGCAAATCGAACTTCTCGCCCGGCTGGCCGAAGGAGACTTCGACGCCGTCGAGGCCGATTTCCTTGGCCGTTTTGAGCGCCGCGGGGTCACCGCGTTTCTGGATCGACCAATCGCAGGCTCCGATCTTGAACTTTCGCCCCCCGTCGGCGGAGAAGGCGCGGAAGGCGGGCGAGGCGAGTATGCCACCCCCGATGGCGGCCAGGGCGCGGCGGCGAGTGATTGGGCGCGGATTCATCGGCGCTCTCCCATAAGGGACTGCTGTCTGGTCCTTTATCAAGCGGTCGGCGGGCGGGCCTGGCCGGCCGAATCCCCAAGGTGTAATTATATCCGCTTGCGGGAAGCGGAATCCAGGGCGGGGTCCGAGGGGGCACGCCAGGGAAGGATTGGCAAAAACCACCTTAAGCGGTACAACAGTCTCAGATGGTTACAGCAAAGGAAAGCGGCGGGGCTTTCATAAGATTCTTGCAGGAAGAAGCGTTTCCCGATGGCAGAGACACCGATCCGCCTGTTGATTCTTGGGGCTCACCCCGACGACGCCGAGTACCATGCGGCTGGCCTGGCATCGGTGTACCGCGAGGGCGGCCACTCGGTGAGGATGATCTCGATAACCGACGGTTCGGCCGGCCATCACCGCCTGTTGCGCGACGAGGTGGCGGCGATGCGGCGCAAGGAAGCAGCCGCATCGGCCGCGGTGATCGGGGCAACCTGCCAGGTCTGGGATTTTTCCGACGGCGAATTGGAGCCAACCCTGGAACTCCGGCGCCGCGTGATCGCCGAGATCCGCAACTACCGCCCGGACCTGGTCTTGACCCATCGCACGAACGACTACCACCCGGACCACCGCGCGGCGGGTCAGGTTGTCCAGGATGCGGCCTTCCTGGTCCGTGTTCCGCATGTCGTGCCCGAGGTGCCGGCGCTTCCGTCGGACCCGATCATCGGCTGCATGGCGGACCTGTTCACCAGGCCCTGCCCGATGTCCACCGACATCGTCCTGGACATCACTCCGCGCATCGACACGATCGTCGAGATGCTCGCCAAGCACCGCAGCCAGGTTTTTGAGTGGCTCCCGTACCTCGAAGGCACGGAGGCGCAGGTGCCGGCAGACGAGTCGGGCCGGATCGGCTGGCTCCGCGACTGGTATGTCGCGGCGATCCGCCGCCGCGCGGAGCATTGCCGCGCGAGGCTCGTGGAGGCTTACGGTGCCGATCGCGGCGGCAGCATCGAGTTGGCCGAGATGTTCGAGATCAGTGAATATGGCGGAGCGCTGACCGAACCGGCCCGGAAGCGGCTGTTTCCCTGGATGGGCTGAGCCTCGCCCCGCGCAACTCGCCCTGGTGCGCTTCGGCTGCCGCTTATCACCCAACCGCGCGGAGAGTGTGACCGATGATCAACACGCTGTACCTGCCCGAACTTCGCGAAATGCTCGCCACGAGCGATGCCGAGGGCCTTCGCGAATTCTGCACCGCGCTCCACCCCGGCATGATCGCCGAATTCATGGAAGGGTTGACCGGCAGCGAGACGTGGGCCGTGCTCCAGCATGCCGACCCGCCGCTGCGGGCAGAAATTTACGGGTATCTTGACCAGGCGAAACAGATCGAGATTTGCGAGACGCAGGACCGCGATGAGATCGCGGCCCTGATCGGCGACCTGCCGCCCGACGATCGCGTCGACCTGCTCACCGAGGTCGCCCCTTCGACGGTCGAAGAGCTGATGCCGCTGGTCTCGGTCGAGGATCGCCGCGACATCCGCCGGCTGAGCGCTTACCCGGAAGGCACCGCGGGAGCGGTGATGACGACGGCTTTCGCCCGAGTCCGCGAAGACTTCACCGCCCGCCAGGCTCTGGATGAAGTGATTCGCCAGGCGGCCGACCTGGAGACGATCTACTACGTCTACGTCGTCGATGAGGCGAGCCACCTTCAGGGCGTCGTTTCCTCGCGCCAGTTGTTTTCCGCGATGCGCCGCCCGGAGACGCCCGTCCGGGACCTGATGGAGCATGAAGTGCTCACGGTTCTGGTGACCGACGACCAGGAAGACGTGGCCCAGAAGGTCGCCAGGTTCGACTTCCTGGCGATTCCCGTTGTCGATGATGAGCATCACATCGTGGGGATCATCACCCACGACGACGTGATCGACGTGATGGTCGAGGAAGCCACCGAGGACGCGCACCGGATGGGAGGCATCGCGCCGATCACCGAGGATATTCTCGAAGCCAGCTTCACCACGATTTGGCGGAAGCGGGCGCTCTGGCTCTCGGTCCTCTTCATCGCCGAGCTGTTCACGTTTTCCGCCCTCGCGCAGTTCGAGCACGCGATTTCCGCGATTGTCGCCCTCAGCCTGTTTGTCCCGCTATGCATTTCGACGGGGGGAAACTCCGGCTCGCAGGCCGCGACGCTGATCACCCGGGCGCTGGCGCTCGGCCAGGTTAGCACCCGAGACTGGTTCCGCGTCTTTCGGCACGAGGTCCTCATGGGGCTCACGCTCGGGCTCACCCTTGGGGTGATCGCGTTTGTGCGGGCGGCCTTGACCCCGCAGAGCGTGCTCGGCAACGCCGACCGCTGGACGCTCGCCTGCGTGATCGCCCAGGCCGTGGGCTTGATCTGCCTCTGGGGCACGCTGGTCGGCTCGATGCTCCCGCTCGTTTTCAAACGCCTCGGAATCGACCCCGGAATCGCCTCGAGCCCCTTCGTGGCCACGTTCGTCGACGTGACCGGGATCCTGATCTATTTCTCGATCGCCGAAGTCTACCTGCTCCGCTGAACGGTCGGCCTGGCCGCGGCTCTCCCTGGTTCCCAAGCT
>JAMOAF010000603.1 GCA_023621895.1 Planctomycetota bacterium | reverse complement strand
TCACCAGGGCAGGATCAGCAAGACCAGGAGGCTCCTCATGTTGAATAGCAGGTGCGTTTTCTCGGCGGTTGTTCTGTTTCTCTGCCTGCTGCCGGCCGCGCAGCCCGCTCAGCCCGCAGAGCCCGCGCAGGGCGGCGCGGAAACCGGCAGCCACCGGATCGACCTGGCCGGGGCGGCCGGCGAGGCCACGCCCGAGGCGCAGGTCGAGCGCGACGGCGCCGCCTGGCGAGTCCGCGTCAGCCGCAGCAGCGGCCGGCCGGGCATCACGTTCACGCCGCCGGGCGCGGCCTGGGACTTGACGGGCATGGGCTACGTCGAGGCCCGCGTGAAGAACCTGGGCAAAGGCGCCTTGAGCGTGCATCTCGCCCTGGATAACCCCGGCGCGGACAGGACGGAAAGAAAAGGCTGCTGCATCGGATCGACAACGATCCCGCCGGGCGCGGAGCAGACGCTCAGAGTCACGATTGCCGCTCGGCCGCCGAAGGCCCTCGAGGCGGCGCTCGGCGGCATGCGCGGCACGCCGGGCGGCTTCCAGACGCGGCAGGGCCAAGGCATCGACCCGGCCAACGTGGCGGCGATTTCCGTCTATGTGTATCAGCCCGGCGGCAAGTGCGAATACACGGTCTCCGAGCTCCGCGCCGGCGGGAGTCCGGTGTTTCTGCTGCCGAAGAACCTGGACGACCTGTTTCCGATGATCGACCGCTTCGGGCAATACATTCACAAGGACTGGCCGGGCAAGACCCACGGCGAAGACGACCTGGCCGCGGCGCGCAAGCAGGAAGCGGCCGACCTGGCGGCCCACCCGGGCCCGCAAGCCTGGAACCAGTACGGCGGCTGGCTCGCCGGGCCGAAGCTCGAGGCGACCGGCCGGTTCCGCGTCGCCAAGTGGCGCGACAAGTGGTGGTTCGTCGACCCGGAAGGGCGGCTGTTCTGGTCGCACGGCCTGGTCCGCGTCACCTGGTCCTGCGGGTATACCCCGATCACCGGCCGCGAGCGCCTGTTCGCCGAACTGGCCGAGCGCGACTCGCCGTTCGGCGCCTTCTACGGCCGCAGCACCTGGGCGATCGCGGGGCTCTACGAGCGAGGCGCGGAAACCTACAATTTCAGCGGCGCTAACCTGCTGCGGAAGTACGGCCCCAACTGGCAGGCGGATTTCGCCGACCTCGTGCACCGCAGGCTGCGAAGCTGGGGGCTCAACACGATGGCCAACTGTTCGCAGCCGGCCATCTACCTGGAGCGGAAGACCCCCTACACGGCGACCGTCTACAGCCTCGATTCGCCGCCGGAAGACACGCCCGGCGCAACCGGCTACGTGGCGACGATCCACGACGACAGCCGCGTCATCGAGGCGACCAGCGGCGGCTGGGGCAAATTTCCCGACGTCTTCGATCCGAGCTTCAAGGCCGTCCTCCTCAAGGAAGTCGCCCAGCACAAGGGCAAGGCCGTCGGCGACCCCTGGTGCCTGGGCTACTTTCCCGGAAACGAGCTGAACTGGGGCGCTGACGAAACGACGCTGGCTCGGGCGGCGCTCGCCTCGCCCGCCGATCAGCCGGCCAAGCGGGCGCTGGTCGACCAGCTCAAGGCGAAGTACGAGAAGATCGAAACGCTGAACGCCGCATGGAAGACAAGTTATGCCTCCTGGGAGGCGCTCGTCAATTCGACCACGCCACCCGGCCCGGGGCAGGGACGCGAGGACCTGGCGGCTTTCCTCGGCACGCTCGCTGACGCCTATTTCCGGCAGTGCCGCGAAGCGATCAAGGAAATCGACCCCGAGGGGCTCTATCTCGGCTGCCGCTTCGCCGGTTGGAGCCACGGCGTCGTCTTCCGCACGGCCGCCAAGTACAGCGACGTGGTCAGCGTGAACCGGTACACCGAGACCCTCGCCGATTTCCGCCTGCCGGACGGGATCGACAAGCCGGTGGTGATCGGTGAGTGGCACTTCGGCTCGCTCGACCGCGGCAAATTCCACGCCAGCCTGCGCCCGGTGCCAAACCAGCAGGCCCGCGGGGAGGCCTACGAAAAGTACGTCGCCAGCGCGCTGGACAACCCGTGGGTCGTCGGAACCCACTGGCACCAGTTTGGCGACCAGGCCACCACCGGGCGAGACGACGGCGAGAATTTCCAAAACGGCTTCGTCGACGTCTGCGACACGCCCTACGTTGAGACAGTGGAGGCCTGCCGCCGGATCGGCTACCGGCTCTATGAGCTCCGGGCAGCGCAGGGCGGCCAGCGCGCGCCAGCCGGCGCCGCGAAATAGAACCGCTTACGCAGTGGGTAGGGTGGTGCAAAGCGGACCAAACCGGTGCGATTGGCGCAAGCCACGGCGATTGGCGGGGACCGAACATGTTTGCGCGGTCAGAAGGCGAGCGTCGCCCCACCGAGCGCGTGGGGAAACGTTGAGCGCTGGCGCATGGTGGGCCGGCGCTCACCTTTTGGTGATGCCGGCGTTTCCTCCGGTGGTACGCGTGGCGGCGATGCGATCCGCCGGGGGATGGGCCGCTCTGGACCACCCTACAAGCGTAGGGTGGTGCAAAGCGGACCAAACCGGTGCGATTGGCGCAAGCCACGGCGGTTGGCGGGGACCGAACATGGTTGCGCGGTCAGAAGGCGAGCGTCGCCCCACCGAGCGCGTGGATAAACGTTGATCGCTGGCGCATGGTGGGCCGGCGCTCACCTTTTGATGATGCCGGCGTTTCCTCCGGTGGTGCGCGTGGCGGCGATGCGATCCGCCGGGGGATGGGCCGCTCTGGACCACCCTACAGGCCGTGGGGCAATCCCGCGGGCTCACGCGCGCGGCGCGGCGACTGTCCGGGGCAGCTTGATGACGAACACGGCGCCCTCGCCGGGTTCGGATTCGACCTCGATGCTCCCGCCGTGGCTGGTGACGATTCGCCATGCCTTGGAGAGTCCGAAACCGAGGCCGCGTCCAGCCTGCCGGGCGGAATAGAAGGGGTCGAATAGGTGCCGCCGTTCCTCCGGCTTGATCCCCGGCCCGTCGTCGGCGACGAGGACTTCCGCGCCCAAGGGGGTCCGCCGCAGGGAGACCTCAACGACGCCGTTCCGCCCGATCGCCTCGATCGCGTTCCGGCACAAGGCGTGAATCGCGATGCCGATCTGGTTGGGGTCGGCTTCGATCCGCAGGGCCTCGCGGTCGCCGCTGCGGACCAGGGCGATGGCGCGCTCCGCCGCCTGTTCGGCTGCCTCGGCGAGCACGCGGTCCACCAGCTCCGACAAGTCGACGGGCTGGAATTCGGGTTCGGGGGGGCGGGAGAAAAGCCGGATATCGGCGATCATTTCGTTGGCGCGGCGAACCTGGGCGACGATCATCGCCAGCTCCCGTTGGCGTTCGCGCGAGGGTTCGTCGCGCAGCAGGAGCTGGGCCCTGCCGCCGATAATTGCCAGGGGGTTGTTGATTTCGTGGCCGGCCCCGGCGGCGAATTCCGCCAGGGATTCGAGTTTCTCCGTCTCGAGCGTCTGGTTGAACTGCTGCTCGAGTTGGGCCAGCCGGCCGAGCTTCTCCGCAAGCGGCGGCAATAGCGCCGGCAGGCCGGTCAGCTCGCGGCACCAGGCGTGGGCGTTTTCAACGGCCCAGTCTCGGCACTCTTGCCATTCGGCGTCGGGCTCGCCCGCGGCCGGGCCCGCGGTCGCCCTGGCCAGGGCCGCGGCGGCCCAGCCGGCGGCGGTCTTTTCGGGCTTTGTCAGCCAGGGGGGAAGGATCGCGCCGGAGTCGGAGACGCCTCCGCCGGAGGCCATCTCGAGCCACCGAAGGGCGCCGCTGAGAATGCCCAATAGGTGGGCTTCTTCGCGGACTTGCGGGCTGTCGTCCTTGGCGAGCCTCGCCGCCGTCTCGCCGGCAACCAGGTCGGTCACGACCTGTTGGACGAAGCGGTCGTCGGGCTTTTCCGCGGGAAGCGACTGGAATCGGCGGGCTTCCCGCTCATCCCAGCGGATTGCAGACGCCGCATTTTCGAGCAGCCAATGGGCGAGCTGGCGAGCGCCCGAGGGCCGGAAGCCGGCGGTCTGCCATGCCCGGCACGCGGTCCACAAGATCAGCGGGGGGTCCAGAATCAACTGATCGACCCTGCGATCGGGCCCGGAAGGGCTCGGGGCGACGAGCAGGCCTTCAACGAGCGTGGCGGCTGAACGGTCGGCAATCGGCAGTCCCCAGCTCTGGGAACCGGCGACCAAAGCAGGCAGGCGGCGCATGCGGCGTTGCTGGCTCCGTTGAGGCCGAGATCAAATGGAGGAGGGGCCCCTGGCGGGAAAGCACGCGCGCATCCCGCCGACCCCGGGGGAGTCTCTGGGCTGGAAAAGCCGCGGCGGCACGCTCCGGAGCGGAGCATCTCTTGCCCCCGCGAGCTTTTCACATGCTCGGAATCGCCTCGATATCGAGAAGTTGACACATCCGCTCGATGAGCCTCTCGACTTCAAACGGTTTGTGCATGAAGTCGTCTGCGCCGGCGGCTTTCAGCTCGCCCACCTTATCCTCTTCGACCATGCCCGAGATGCAAATGATGCGAACGGCATCCATGGTCTTGTCGCTGCGGACCCGCTGGCAGACTTCCTTGCCGTTGATGTCCGGGAGCATGATGTCGAGCACGATCAGGTCGGGGCGGTAGTCCTTGACCATCATCCCCGCGTCGAAACCGTTGTTGACGGTTCTGACCTCGAATCGCCCGTCGCGGACGAGAACGTCTTCGATCAGCTCGACCAATTCCTCGTCGTCGTCGACGATCAAGACCTTTCGCTTGCCGCTTTCGAGGGCGTCGGTCGGGATGCCGTTGTCTCGCATGAACGTGAACAGTTGGTCGCGAGGAATCCGGCGGAACCGGCTGCCGGGAACACGAAATCCTTTCAACTGCCCGGAATCGAAACAGCGGATGATCGTCTGTTGGCTCACCTTGCAGATCTTAGCCGCTTCACCCGTCGTAAACACAGTTTTCGTTGGCATTGGTACTTGTCCGTCCTCCTAGCCACAATGCAGCCAGTCTCAGCGAGACCCCCAGACTCCTCGCGTCGGCACAACGTCCAAGAGTCTCTAGGCT
>JAMOAF010000697.1 GCA_023621895.1 Planctomycetota bacterium | reverse complement strand
GCAGCGTAGCTGTTGATCGCACTTGCCACCGCCTGGGCCACGTCAACCGCCGTATTGGCGGTCGAGATGTTGATTACGGTCGGGCCGGAGAGGAACCCGAAGCGATCGAAACGGAACGTCACGCTTCGATAGATTCCCTGGGCGTCGATGGCCCGGAGCGTGAAGGTCGAATTGTGGGCGATCTGCCCGGGATCGAACGTCTTCAGCTGGTCCGTGCCGCCGAACTGAACCCGGCTGGAGTACTGCTGGTTGAGGACCTTGGCGAGGACCTCGGCGACCTCGAAATCGCGCATGTTGGCCATCAGGGGGACGGCCACGGCGCCCGGGGTGACGGCGCCGGGATTGTCGCCCAGGAGCGTAACCTTGGGCGAGGCGCTTTGGGTGACGGCGACCGAGCCCTTGAGGAACACGCGGTACTCGTCCTTGATGGCCGTGATCTCGCTCAGGCCGGTGGCGCCGTTGACCGCCGCCACGACCGCATCGGCCACGGCGTCGCTCGACATCGTCACGTCGATGCGGATCGCGACGTGGCTCGTGCCGGCGATCGCGCCGTTGGTGTCGAACTCGAAGCGGACCGGCGCGTTGATGCCGTCGGAAATCTGGAACCACTCTCCGTCGGAAATCCAGCGGCCGGCGACGTTCGGCAGGTAGAGTGCGTAGCCCAGGTCGTATTCGAACAGGTTTCCGCCGACCAGGTTGCCGTTGACGAGGACCTGGTTGATCCAGAACCGCGTGTTTTCCACGGTCAGCCGCCCGTCGTGGGTCGCGGCGCCGGGAATCACGCCGTCGGCCAATCCCGTGGCGGCGGGCGTGGTCAGGTACTCGCCTTGGCCGGCGTCTTCGCCCACGCCCATGTCGCTGGCGGTCGAAAAGTCGAACCGCAACTGGAGGGTATCGATCCCCGCGTAGCGGCTCAGATCGATGCGGGCCTGCCGCCAGCCGTCGCCGACGTCGATGACCTCGTCGATGATCCGCTCGTCCGGCGCGCCGCCGTTCTGCGTGTCGAGCTGGATCGGGGTCTCGTCGAGCGGTCCGCCGGTGTCGGTGTTCGTGTTGGGCACCCACCAGTCGAGGTCGGTGTTCGTGGCGATCATGTCCCACTTGGCGCCGTCGGCCGAGATGTACACGCGGAAGCCGTCGTAGTCGTTGCTGTTCTCGGTGTGGGCGAAGTAGTTGAAGTAGAGGACCGGCTTGTCCTCGTAGGCGTACCCCTTGAGGCTGAAGGCGCCGCTCGTGAGGCTGCCGAACGCTCCGCCGGGCAGGTTGTAGGTGTTCAGCGCCGCCGTGTTCGGGCGGTAGTCCGAGGGAGAGCGGAAGTTGCTTTCACCCGGCTGGGATTGGCTATGGTCGCCGTCGTCCGCGCGTTCCAGCCCGAAATAGTAGCTGTAATTTCCCTCTTCGGGGTAGAGGGGATCGGTCCGGCTGGTGTCGTAGGTGGCGTTGGTGCCGTGCCCGGCGTCGAATTCGCGCTGATCGGTCCAGTGCCAGAGGTTGTAGTCGATCGGCGAGAAGGCGATGCCGACCGCGCCGCTGAGCCCGGTATTCACGTACACATTGCCGCCCATGAACACCGGCTGGAGATTCCCGTCGGTATCGAAGGCGAGAATCCGGCCGTCGAGCGTGGTGGCGAAGAGCATGTTGGCGTAGCGCCCTTGCTCGACGTTGTTCGGGCCGTTGTCCAGGCCGGAGAATTGCACCTGGTCGCCGGAGCTCAGCACGCCGTTGAAATTGGCGATGAACTCCAACCAGGGCCCCTGGTCGGTGAACACCATGTACCTGAAGCCGCTCGACGGATCGACGCCGGTGAAGTCGTACGAGGTGTAGTCGTGGACCTCGAACAAGTCGCCCCCGTCCGTGACGCAGTACATGCGGGATCCGATCATCGTGATGCCGCTGACCATGCCGCCGGCGCCGCCGGTCGGGCCGACGCGCTGGAGCGCCGGCGCGCCGGTTACCGTGCCGGCCGAGGCGCGCACGTCGGCGCCCACCAGTTCGATCGTCCCCGCGGACGCCCTGGCGGTCACGTTAAGGTCCTGCCTGAGCCGGAGCGTGACGGGCGGATTGACCCCGGGATTGACGGGGTCGGGAATCGTCACCCTGCCGGCATTGATCGCCTGCGCCACGAGCGTCGCGATCTGGTCGGACAGCGAGTCGGCGTGGAGAGTCACGCCATTCTGGGCGCTGTACCCTTCCGCGCCCCGGACGTAGGCCAGCGCCGGCGTGCCGCCGAAGTCGTAGCTCGTCAGCCCGTGGAACGAAAGCCGGTGGCCGGTTGTGTTGATCTGCGCCTGGGTTCCGGTTCGGGCGGCGTATCCGACGGTGATCGCCGAACTGCTTTCAACGGCGGACTCGATCGCGGCCATCAAGGCCACCGGAGTGTCGGTCTGCTCGAACGGAATCGCCGTGCGGCCCGCCGTCACGCCGGGAGTGCCGACGATCAACAGCGCGGAGGAGCTGCTGGCAGCCGGAATCGTCGCATGGTCGCCGCTCATCAGGACGCGATCGCCGACCGCCGTGGCCACGATCGAGCTGTTGTTCGAGATCACGTTGGCGAGCGTCTGCGCGACCTGGTCGCGGGTCTGGAGGTTGGTAAACGGCACGCGCGGATAGGTGGTGAACCACTGCCCATCGTTGCCGAACTCGAAGTTGCGGATGTCGCCGTCGGCTTCGACCAGCGTCAGAATCGCGTCGTCCAACGTGTCGTCCACGTTGTTGATGACGAGGATGTTGCCGGAATTGAACTCGTACGTCCTGCCGTTGAGCGTGAAGTAATCGCCGTCGTTGACGGCCGCGGCGCCGTTGCCGTTGAGGCTCGCCTCGACTCCCAGGTCGAACTCGATGATCGCCTCCAACTGGGGCCAGGTCTTCGGATCCGCCGGATTGTAGGCCCCGCCGGTATAGTAGGGGTTGTCGATCAGCAGGGTGATCGTGTCACCGTCTTTGATGTCGCCCCGATCGTCGTAGGGCGCCCCGACCGAGTCGGGGATCGTGTCGGTCGCCCCGGGGATGACGAGCGTCGGCGCCGCGGTCAGCCAGCCGTAAGGAACGTAGTTGGTGCCCAGCCGGTCGGCGGTCGACAGGCTGCCCTGCTGATCGGCGGTGTTGTTGGGCTCCAGGCGGTAGAGGAGGTTCGTGTTGGGGAGATTGTAAGGATTTGAAGCCCAGCCGCGGGGCATGGACGACGTGTTTCCGACGATCCACATCTCGCGACCGTCGCGGCCGAACGTCATCGCCTCGAACTGCACGCCCGGCTGGTAGACTTCCAGGCCGGTCCCGGCGGCGTTCAATTGGTAAGCGACAATCCCCTCGTCATGGTCGTAGACGAAGGCCAGGCTGGCGTCGCCGGTGTTGAACTCGCGGATGTTGCCGATCGCCGGATGCTTGTCGCCGCCGCCGGGGGTCCGCCCCGCCGTCGTGTACAGGCGGGCGTCGTTGCGCATCACGATGTCCTTGTAGACGCGCTGATATTCGTAGATGTGCGTGGCGTTGGGGGTGACGTCGGTCTCCACCTGGCCGGTGAACGGATCGACCGTGTAGAGTTCCGTCGACTGGTTGACGTACATGATCACGTCGCCGAACGTGAACTCGTTGGGCGTGAGCGTCAACCGCTGGGCGGGCACATACGACTCCGTCCCGCCAATCGTGGTCGACGAGGGGGGAGAAATGTGCTCTTCCACGATCCGCTTGACCGAGTTGATCGGCTCGCGGCGGGTGAGCGGGTTCGAATCGGCGATCGCGTCGGCCGTCGTCAGCGAGCTGGTGACGGCGATGTAGTAGGTCCGCCCGTTCCCCTCGGGCAGGTAAGCCGTGCCGATAAACGGATCGCGGGCGCCTTGCGAGCCGCGCGACAGGTCCACGACGCTGGCGCCGGAGATCGGGTCGGGCTGGTCGTCGGCGACGTTCGAATTGCCGCCGATGAGGATCAGGCGGCCGTTGGCATCGAAGACCCACAGGGTCAGATCGGGCCGCGCCATGCCGTCGGCATAATCGATGTCGAAGATCGTCGCCCAGACGCTGCCGGTGTCGGTGATCCCGTCGTCGGCCGCGCCGATGATTCCGTCGCGGATCGACTGGATTCCCTGATAGTCGACGGTCATCCGGTACCAGTCGACATCGTTGCGGCTGGCCAGGAAACCGGCGATCGAGATCGTGCTCTGATCGGTTCCCAGCAGGTTGCCGATGTTCTGCGCGCTGCCAACGTTGTCGTTGACGCCAGTCTGGTTTGACCGCTCGACTTCGGCGGTCTCGCCCAAGAGCGGCGAATGGCCGGGCTGCCCGAGCACCTCGATGCCGTTGGTGGCGTAGCGGACGTCGGCGTATTGCACGGTCGAGCCGGGCACTTCCTGCATCTCGCGGAGCCGCAACTGCAATTGGTACTGGCCGCTGGTGTTGGCCAAGTGCGCCAGCGGGGTGGCGAGCGGGTTGAACCGCAGGTGTGGACCGTCGAGGACGACCTTGCCGTCGAGAACGCGGGCGGTTGCTTCGAGCCCTCGCGCCCTGGCTTGAGCCACCGCATCGACGATGGCTTGAGCCATGCCGGCGGCGCTGCGCAACTGGCCGCCCTGCATCAGGGACACCGGGATGTTCGAGCCTTGGACGCTGCCATTGGAATCGAACTCGAAGGTGAAGGTCTGGAAGTCGTTGCGGATCGTGAACGTGCCGCCTTCGGCCAGCTCGCCGGCCGCGGGGATGGCGCCGATCGCCAACACGCTGCGGACGCGGACGTAATAGGTCCGCATCTGCCCGATCGGGCCGGGCAGGATCAAGCGCATGCCGGGATCGCGCTCGTTGGTCGAATAGAAGTCGTGGCGGAGCCAGTAGTCGCGGTCCATCGTGTAGGTTTCCACCGACAGCTTCTCGACCTCGCCGGCGCGCTCTTCGGCCGGGGAATTGTCGGAGCGGGAAAGCACGTTGCCGTCGGCGTCGATCAGTTCGATGACCAGGTCGAGCGCATAGCGCGTCCGATCGATGTCGAGCCAGATTTCCGTGCCCGCCGTGGCGTTGAAGGTGTAGACGTCAACGTCGGTCGGGTCGTCGGTGCGGATCGTGCCGTGGACTTCGAATCCCAGCCGCAAGTTGTC
>JAMOAF010000186.1 GCA_023621895.1 Planctomycetota bacterium | reverse complement strand
GGATGAGTTAATTTCTTGCGATGCGAAGCCTTTTGTTTGCGTGGTTCTGCGGGGGTCCGTGCGGTGAACGTCCGGACTTGGCCACTTAAATCGTTGTTGTGGGCAAAAGGCCTGGCAAAGCGGCTGTTCTGGTTGCCAAGGATTGCCTCGCCCGATAAACTGATTTGAGCCGGAACGCTTGGGCCTTAGGGCGAAGGCACGTCTGCGCACGGGCGATTCGGGCATTGGGCGAGTAAGGGCGGTTGGTCTGGTCGGGAGAGCTGAGCAAGATGCGGATAGCGGTCGGGAGCGACCATCGCGGCGCGGCAATGCGATCCAAGATTATCGACCTGCTTAAGCGGCTAGGTCAGGATGTGATCGACGTGGGGGCTCACCAGCAGAGAGCGGTCGATTATCCGGACATTGCCGCGGCGGTTGCCCAGCGGGTCAGCAAGGGGGAGGTGGACCGCGGGATTCTGATTTGTGGCACCGGACTGGGGATGTCGATCGCGGCCAACAAGTTTCCCGGCGTCCGTGCCGCGCCCTGTCATGACGACCTGACGGCTGAACTGAGCAGGCGGCATAACGATCTGAATGTGCTCTGCCTTTCCGGCGACATTCTCGGCGAAAGGCTTGTTGATCGCTTGGTGGAGATCTGGCTCAAAACCCCCTTTGAGGGTGGCAGACACGCACGGCGAGTCAGAAAAATCTGCGAGATGGAAGGGAGGAACGGCAAACCCCGTTCCACGAGCATTCCCTGAACCGTGAAAGACGCCGCGGCCCCCCCCGGATTGGCCGAGTTGCCGAGCGATTCGCGCTCCCGAGAGGTTTTTTTCGGTGCCTTCAGCGCTGACTGACGAAGCCGGCCAATTCACCCGATGCCTGAGGGAGGCCGGTCATCTTTGGGAGGGGGGCAACTGAGCGGCCACGGACCGCCGACTTTGCCTCGGCAAAATTCTGCAAGAAAGAGGGTAGCAACAGGCTTCGCGGGCGCTTATATTCTGAAATGCCTGTGAACCGCCGCCTTGGGGGTGACGTGGAAGCGGCTTCGGGTCGTCCGGCCACCCGAGCCAGCGCACAGGGAAAGGATGGTCATCCGGACGGAAGATCCAGAGGGGACGACACCGCAGCCGCCGCCGGCTGCCTGAAGGGAGTGCCGCATGCCCGCGCGTCGATATCCCCGGCCCGGCCAGCGTCTTGCCCCGCGAACTCTTGCGGATGCGCTGCAACACCCGCTTCCGCCGAAATACCGGGTGCAGGGCGGCCAGGCGCCGATGCGCCTTTGCGATCTGGACGAGTCGGCCTGGGACCGGTTCGACGAAGAGACTTGCCGCGCTCTGGCCTCGGAAATCGTGCGGGTTGTCGGCCGCGCGGCCCGCCGGCCGGCTGCGCTGAGCGGGCGAGTCCTTCCGCCAATCCCCAAGGGAGTCGCCCTGGCGGATCTGGAGCTGGCATCGAGGACATTCAACTGCCTTGTGGCGGCAGGAATCGATGAACGTCCGCAAGATCTCAGCCGCATGACGATCGAAGGCGTGTTGAGTTTGCAGGGCTTCTGGGGAAAGTGTCTCGTTGACCTGCTGACGGCGATTGAGTACGCGGCGGATCATCCTGAATCACGGCGAGCGCGTCGGGGGCAAGACCCTTCAACAGGACGACGCCGCAGGGTCGGTGGTCGGTATCCCCGCCGCGGCTACCGGCTTGCTCCGGTCGCGCTCCGCGAGATACTCCAGGTTCCCGTCCCCGCGCATCGGATCAAGAATCCGGCGATTCAGGGGCTACAGTTATGCGATCTGGACGAAAAGGTGTCCGAGCAGTTGTCGGACGCCGAGCTGGCTGTTCTCGGCCGCATGATCGTCGCCAGGGTCAACGTCAGCAGCCATCGGCGGGCGCTGGGCCAGTCCGCGGTTCCGCCTCCTCCCAAGGGAATGCGATTGCAGGAGCTTGCCCTGGAAAACAGGACATACAATTGCCTTGTTCGCGCGGGGTTCGGCGAGCGGCTGGAAAATCTCGGCAGGTGCTCCGTCGGCGACCTGCTGGCGCTGCGGGCATTCGGCGCCAAGTGCCTGCTCGACCTGCTGTCTTCGCTGGAGACCGCCATCGCCCGGTGCGAGACGCTCGACGAGGGGCTCACGCGAGAAGCGATTGCCCTCGGCGCGATGCCCGAGGCTTCGAGCATCCACTTCAGCGATCCGCGGCTGGGACCGATGTTGCGCGGCATCGACAGCGGAGCCGACACTCTCGATGAGCTCGCCAGCCACACCGTCAAGCGGCGCGTCGATCCGGCCAATCCCGCCCAGTGTTGCCGCCGGATGGCGGAACTCCGCCGGCAAATCGGCGATCTCGGGCAACTCCCGCTTGGCGAGGAGTTGGCGATGATCTTCGCGCCCCCGCCTCCCTCTCGCGACCGCGAGATCGTCACCGAGTATTTCGGCTGGGACGGGCAGGGCAATCGCACGCTCGAGGAGCTTGGCAAGCGCCACGGGCTGAGCCGCGAGCGAATTCGCCAGATCTGCCTCCGCGCGGCCAAGCGGCACTGCAACGCGCGGGTGTTCGCGCCCGTCCTCGATCGAGTGCTTGGCCTGATCGCGTCGCGGATGCCGATCCCGGCCGATGCGCTGCGCCGTGCGTTTGACGCGGCAGGGCTCGGGGCCAGTTGGTTGCCGCCCAAGGTCATCCGCCAGGCGGCGATGTTCCTTTCGCGACCGGCGGCGTTCGACACCGTGCTGCTGGAGGGGGTTGAACTGGTCGTGCCGGATGGGTCGGTTCACGCCCCAAAAGTGATTTCCCAGGTCGCCCGGCGAATTGCCCTGGCCTCGGGAATCACCACCAGCGCCGACGTCGCCCGACAGGCAGCGGTTCAACTCGGCTTCGAAGTGGAGCCGGCGCTGGTGCGGGTGGCGCTCGAGACCCTCGCCAACTTCCAGTGGCTGGACGACCGGCAAACCTGGTTCCACCTGGAATCCGGCTCGCAATATGGGCTCCCCAACGTGATCGACAAGGTGCTTGCCGTCTGCCCGCGAATCGCCGTTGCCCGCTTGCGCGCGGCGATGGGGCGGCGGCGGTCGGGCAGGAGGGTGCCGCCGGCGGGTGTTTTGCTTGCGTTCTGCGCCCAGATGCCCGGCGTAACCGTCAAGAACCGCGCCGTCATCGCTGATCGGCTCCGCAGGAGCGAGGAGGTGCTCTCGGGCGTTGAGGCGGCCATGGTCGAGGTTCTCCGATCCCACGGGCCGGTGATGGAGAGGGGAGCTTTCGAGGAACGATGCCTGGATCGGGGCATCAACCGATTCAGCTTCAACGCAACCCTCATGGCATCGCCGGTGATTTGCCAGTTCGGCCGCAGCGTGTACGGCCTGGTTGGATCGGCGATCAGCCGCAGGAAGGTCCAGGCCATGGTTGCCAAAAGCCGAGGAGCCGCTCCGGAACGCGTCCTGCGGGGGGCCGGCACGTTGGGTGACGGGCGGCTGTTTCTCTGCTACAAGCTGTCGAAGGCGGCGATTGCCGGCGGCGTGACCACGGTCCCCGCGGCGATCAAGGCCCGGCTAGCCGGTCGCTTCACGATCCGCACCCCCGACGGCGCCGAGGTCGGACAACTCGTGGCGCGGGACGGATGCGCCTGGGGCCTGGGACCTGCCCTTCGCAGCCAGCACGCTCGTCCCGGCGACCACATGGTCCTGCTCGTCGACACCGAAACACACCTGGCCGAGGTTTACCTGGGAGAACAGGACCTGCTCGATACCCTCGTCGAGAGCCTCCAGCTACGGCAGGCCGTAGCGGTCAGCCGTCAGCCGTCAGGTCAGCTAACGGCTAACGGCTAACGGCGGTTCGCGGTTCGCCTCGTTCCCAAGCTCCGGCTTGGGAACGTCTCAGCGGGCAGCGCGTTTCGCATCCGCCTCGTTCCCAAGCTCCGGCTTGGGAACGCTTCAGCGGGCAGCGCGTTTCGCGTTCGCCTCTCCCGCTTTCTTGATCATTTCCGCGATCGAAACCTGCTTGCCGCCTTGCTGTTTGCTGACGTCGGCGCCTTCCATGAACGCGAACAATTCGATGGTCTCCTCCTTGGGAACGGGCGACTTGCCGGTCTTGAAGAACTTGCAGATCTCCTGAACCAGCGGCAGATAACCCTCGTAGTTTCCGCCGCTTTCAATCCCTTTCGCGCCGAAGACCGTCGCCCCGTAACCCGACTTGCCGCTGCGGATGCCGCGGAACGTCCCAATCCGGCCGCCGTCCCACGTCCCAACCACCAGGTGGCCGCCGTCGGTCGCCGTGCACGAGACGCTCTGGCAGCCGGTGCCCATGATGGTAAAGAGAATCTCCACGCCGTGGACGCCGTACCAGAACAGGTCGGGGTGGTGCGGTTCGAGGCTGCACGGGCTGTAGGCGTCGCAGCCATGGACCCTGCCGACGGGCGGATTGTTGCGCATCTGCTGGAACACCGAGCTGAAGCGGAGCGAAGAGCTGGAGAAGCAGGGGACCTTGGCCTCGTCGGCGAGCCGGAAGATTTCGATCACGTCGGCCAGCGATGCGGCCATCGGCTTATCGATGAACAGCGGCTTGCCGGCGGCGATCACCGGCCTGGCCTGTTCCAGGTGCGGCCGCCCGTCGACGCTCTCCAGCAGGACGGCGTCGACATGGGGCAACATCGCCTCGATCGTGTCGTAGATCGTGATCCCCTGTTCGCGGAGCTGCTTGGTATAGCCTTCAACGCGGTTGATGCTGCTGGGATTGTCCGCCGTGCCGCCGGGAAACCCGGCCGTGACGAACACGCCGGCGATGTCGCCTTCCGCATCGGGTGAATTGATCGTCTTGGTGAAGGCGATCACGTGCGAAGTGTCCAGCCCGATGATGCCCGCGCGGAGAGCTCCCTCGCGGACCTTGAGCGGCTCCGCGGCCGCCAGGCTTCCGCAAGCAAGCGCGCCGAGAAGAAGACACGCCGCCAAGATTCTCTTGAACATAAGACCTGGTTCCTTCAATCTGAGTTTCCGTGGAGTCTACTTACCGGCAATGATCAGGTCGAGTCGCTTGCTGCGTTCTTCCAGCGAGAGACCACCACTGCCTTCAATCGTCATGTAATCGTTGTAGCCGATCCTTTCGATGTGCTGGCGGACCGCCGGCCAATTGACGTCGCCATCGCGGATG